>NZ_CALDKF010000017.1 GCF_937898925.1 uncultured Methanobrevibacter sp. | reverse complement strand
ACAGAAAACGACGGTCCAATCAAAATCGATAAAGTAGGATAATTAAGTTTTTAATTTTTTTACTTTTTCTTTTCTTTTTTTAGATTTTTTTAATTTTTAATTTTTCATTTTTAATATCTCCATTATAATTCTATCTAATTCTTTTTAAAACTTTGATATTTTATTTTTTCTTTATTTTTAAATTAAGTTTATTACAAACCTTTATAAGTAACAGAAAATAAAATATTGTTGGTGAAATGTAATTGAAAAGCAAAATAATTACTTATTTTAAAATTCATTCTTTTTTAGTTATTTTTTTATTAGCATATTTGATGTCTGAAATAACTAATTCATGATAATTTTTATCATGTCATTAGTTTTTAATCATTTGTTCTTAAAAAAAAGGACACATTTATATACTATGAAGTTCATACTATAATTGTCGAAGAAAAATGACATCAAAATATGGGGGTTGATATTTAGTTTGCCAATCATTTTTCAACATTCACTGTAATTTATTAATGCACCATTTATCACCTTAGCTGTTAAATAAACTTACAAAGGGGGAGTGGATGTTGATAATATAAAATTCATTTACTTTTATAAATCTAAATTAAGGGGGTATTTTATGGATAATGAAAGTATAAAAATCAAGATTCAAGAATAGGATGAAATTTCTGGCACTGAAAAATTAAACAAAAACGAAAACAATGTAAAAGGGGGAAATGATATGGAAAATGAAAACAAAACTGTTTTAAGCGACTACAACGATGAAAGACTTGCAAATATTGGAATTGAAGAGGAAATGGATTTATTCTTCATTTTAGACAGAAGCGGATCTATGGGAGGAAGTGAAATGGATACCATCAATGGGTTCAACGCTTTCATTGAAAAGCAAGCTGTGAAAAACCACAACATCCGTGTAACCACCATTCTCTTTGACGATAAATATGAAGTCCTATATTCCAGAAAACCTATATCTAAAGTGGAACAACTCACTGAAAAGGAGTATTATGTTAGAGGTTTAACAGCTTTGCTTGATTCAATCGGGAAAACTGTAAACACCTATAAAAACAATGTAGCTTCAGCTATGTGCATAATAACTTCTGATGGATATGAAAACGCTTCTAGAGAGTTCAACAGAACTCAAATCAAGGAACTTATCGAAAACAGTGGATGGGAATTCGTATTCATAGGAGCGGATATTGACTCTTACTCTGAAGCTTCACATATTGGAATCCGAAAAAGCCGTGTTGCAAATTACTCTAAAACTGCTGAAGGACATGAGGCAATGTATGATGCATGTGAAAAAGTCACTGATAGGTTCTACAGGTTAAGGAGAATTGATGATGACAATGAGGAGTGGAAGGAGAAATTAGACTGATTCCACTTCTATTTCCTTTTTTATTCTTTTTTCTTATTTTTTAAATTCATTTTTTAAAAAGTCCTTTAAATTATAAAATTATAAAACTAATAAAGGTAATAATATAATTATAAAATAAATTTATCAGATTTTACAATTAACTAAAGGAACTAAACAATGAATTATGAATCAATTTTAAATGAATTAAGACCAACTCCTGAGGAGATTGAAGCAGTTAATGAAACAAGTGAAAAGGTAATTGATTTCATTAATGAACTCTGCAAAAAAGAAGGCATTGATGCTAAAGCAAATGCTGTAGGTTCTGTTGCAAAAAACACTTGGTTAAGAGGTAAATCTGATATAGACATTTTCATTAGTTTTCCTATTGATACGGATATGGATGAGCTCAAGGAAAAGGGTTTGTATATTGCATACAAGACCAATGACGCATTGAATGGAAATGCCTCAGAGCATTATGCTTCCCATCCTTATTTGACCTGTGACATAGATGGTTTTGAAGTTGATATAGTTCCTTGCTATGCTATTGAAGAAGGCCAATCCATTATTTCTGCTGTTGATAGGACCATTTTGCATACAAGATATATCCAAAAGCATTTAAGCAAGGAGCAGGAAGATGAGGTTCTTTTGCTTAAGAAATTCATGGATGCTGTTGGAACATATGGATCCGAATTCAAGACTGGCGGTTTTGCAGGATACTTATGTGAACTGTTTATTATTCATTATGGAAGTTTTGAACAAACTCTAAAA
>NZ_CALDKF010000016.1 GCF_937898925.1 uncultured Methanobrevibacter sp. | reverse complement strand
TAGTCGTCTTCATAAGATACTTGTAGAGAAGCACCTCGTTGACCGTTGATGCAACCTCTGCTACGAAGATCTTATAATCTGCCTTTTCCTGAGGCTGATTTCTCTCGGAGAAATAGGAGTGCATTGCATGACCTAATTCATGAGCTAAAGTAAATCTTTGTCTGCCTTTAGACATGTTGGAATTAATGCAAATAAACATATCCTTAGAGGATTGTTCATTGGAGCCTTTTATTTCCTTTAATTCATTTAAATCAATGCCATTTATATCCTTAATGCACATTCCACTTGTATTATCAGACATTGGATAAAAAAGAATGGTTAAATCAGGCAATTTAGATAGAACTATAGAGAACAAATCAATTGGACTGTAAGGATTCAAATCCCAGTCTCTTCTTAATTCCACTGCCAAGGAATTCAATTTGATCTTATCTCTCATCAGAATCACCCTCGTTTAATTCATTTAAGAATCGCATATTCATGATAATCTTATGCACTGAAGAAATGCAATCCAAATCCTGTTTAGCTGCATTTTTTGATCTGAATGAAAAATTGATTGAATTATATTCATCGCTTTTGCAAAGAATGTAGGAATCACTGCATCCATAAAGTGAACATAACTTATCAAGGAGAGATAAATTCAAATTACGATTACCAGATTCAATCTGAGACAATAAGGGCTGTGAAATCCCCAAATAACTTGCTAAATCAGATTGAGATAATCCTTTGGACTCTCTAAGTTCCTGTAATCTTTTACCTATCTTTTTCATAGAATCACTTAATATCTCTAATATTATTTTAGTAATAAAAATATATAAATATATCGATTAAAATATTACAAATAATTTTTTTAAGCAAAATTTTTAAAATGATTTTTTTATTTAAATTTAATAATCTTTAATTAAATTAAAAAATATTTATCAATAGTTAATATTTTTTAAAAAAAATAAGTTAAAATGAATGAATTATAAAAATTATTACTATTATAATAAAAAAAATAAAAATAAATAAAAAATAAGGATTATTACAAAATCAAATATTACCATTTTTATCAAAATAATTAATTAAATAGTAAAATTACTAATAAATTACTAATAAAATTAAATAATTAAAAATACAAATTACTATATAAGCAAGAATAGGAGAAATAATATGGCAATTCCAGAAACCTATGATTTAGTTTTACCTTTACTTGAGATAATCAAAGACAAGGATGAATATAAAGTTCAGGAAATAACAGAAGAAGTGATGGATTACATTGACATTTCAGATGAAGATAAGGAAATCAGATTACCTAATAATGAACCTGTAATAAATTCCAGAATCAGCACTGCAAACACTTACCTTAAAAAAGCTGAATTGATTGAATCAAATAGATTTATGTATTACAATATTACAGAGGAAGGGTTGAAAGTATTGGATGACAATCCAGATAAGATAACTGAAGAAGATTTGATGGAATATGATGGATTTAGAGAATACAAGAATGTATTTATCCATGATGATACTAAAGATCTTGACATTAATGAATTGAATCCAACAGACGCCTTAAGGGAAAGCTTTAAAAAGCAAATGGAAAGTGTTCAAAAAGAGATTGAAGAAGATATGAAAGAAGATAATAAAAAGGCACAAAATAAAAAATACTTCCAATCCAAGGAATATGAAGATTCAAATAAGGTCTTCGGTATTAAGGCAAATAGAGAAAAGATAAAAGATAAAGAAGATGATGAGGAATACTCTAAATGCCATCATAAAAAGCATAGGCATGGAAAAGGTAAAGGAAAATGCCACCACAACCATGATAAAGACAAATGCAGATGTCATAAGCATGGATATGGCAAATGCAAATGCCATCATAAAAAAGTGGTTTTCAATATTGAATTCTCACCTGCAGAGGAATTATTGAACTATGCGGAACTCTTTGAAAAAGGATATTTAACTAAAGAAGAGTTTGAAAAGAAAAAAGAAGAATTATTGAATATTGAATATAAAATATAAGAAAAAAAGAATTATTAAAGATTGATTATCGATAATCAATCTTATTTACTATTTTTAAATATTTTTAATTATTTTAAATTAAAATTAATATTGTAATTATTTTAAAAATTTTAAAATAACTATTTTTAAAGCATTTCACAGTAAATGTTTACTGCATTTTTAACCATTTCATCTTTAGATTTATTGTAAGCATCCTCTAAATAGAATGAAACTTCAGTTCCTTCATAGATGTAGTCCTTATCATCCTTGAATTCATAGGCCTTGAAATAGTAGGATTTGCCATTTGCCTTGATGAATCCTGCTTTTCCATCATTTAATACCTTGTCAATGACACCATATTGCCTTTCCTGACCAAAGTATTTCATGCTGATCCACATGTTTTCATATTCCTTGAATAAAGACTTGAAGTCTGTATTTTCCAAATCAAGACCATAACTACCTAATAAATCCTTTAATTCATCATCGATTGGCCATTCCTTAGCGTTACGAATAACATAATACATGTATTTATTCATTATTGCCTCATCTTCAAAGCCTTTGATTTCCAAAATGTCTCCAACTAAAGAGAATAGGTTCACTTTGCTTTCAATCTTTCCATCACGAGCCAATATTCCTTTAGCAGCCCATTTCAAGGATTCATCAAATTCCTCTTTGAAGAAGTAATTTTCAGCCATATCCCTTGAGATATACCAGTCCTTCTTGGTTTTGTAGATGTCCTTTAAGAACTCAATGGAATCATCATATTCCCCTAATTCCTTATATGATTTAGCTATTCTTAATTTAAACCAGACATCATTGTTATTGTTGAATTCTGGAATAGTAACCAATG
>NZ_CALDKF010000015.1 GCF_937898925.1 uncultured Methanobrevibacter sp. | reverse complement strand
GCAACTGGAAATTTTCTTCCTTCCAATTCTTCAAAACGCTTTCCTTCATAAAAGTCTGTTTTGTGCATTAAGGTACGCTTTCCCCAACGCATACAAAAAGTATCGGCTTTTTCTAAAGGATATGTAAATAATTCGTCGTATAATTGCCTAAAGACTTTTTCATGTCCTTCTTTATCAATTTTTTCATAATATTTCAATACTAAGTCTTTATGTTCTGCATAATTTTCCAATGTGATATTACGTTCTGTTAGGAAGCTAGGAGTAATGATTTCTAAAAATGCTCTTAGTTTTTTCAAATGCTCTTCCTGCCCCTCTTCTATTTTAGGTATTGGATCCAATATAAAAAATTCAATTTGTGTACCACATGTATTTGCGGAGACGGATTGTGAAATGAAAATATTTGTTGTGGATGTGTCAATATAACGTGCAATTGGGTTTCTATAGTATTTAGAGTTTTCTATACAAACCAAGTCTCTATTTTTGGGTAATAATTCAGGGTTTTTACTAACCACCTCAAATAGTTTATTCCAATTATCTCGTGTAATGTATAAATCAATATCATCATCCCAAGGTAGGAAGCACTGATTCCTAATTGCTCCTAATGCGGATCCCCCTGCTAGACAATAATCAATATTGTGCTGTGAACATAAATCATCAATCTCTATTAAAAGATTGAATAATCTTTCTTGTGCTTTATTCATACTAAAACTCCTAAGTAGAAATTAAACATCCTTATGATTCTTTCATTGCTTCCAAAATTTCGACAATCTTTATAGATTCATCTTCAAAAATACTTTTAGAATCAACACGGTTATTAGATAACATTCTTGAAACTTCTCTTATTAAATATTTAAATCCGTTTCCTTCAAAATTTGTGCTATAAAGTTGGACTTCACTAGATCCGGGTGTATGAAGTTCGAAACTTCTGCTCCTCCACCAATCCCCTTTCATGCGTATGGTTCCATTTGTTCCAATGATTTCCAATTGGTTGTCAACACGTATTTCATTTCCTACATTGATAGTAGCTCTTCCGTTTGGATATACGAAGTGCATTGATGCAAATTCAATGTTGTCCCCATCCTTCTTAACCTGGAAATCAGCATTTTCATAGTCTGGACCCATTATCTTTAACATAGGCAATATTGTTAGGGAACTTAAATCATAGAATAGGTTTGAACGGGTTTCATCATTTTTTGATATTGAACAGTTAAAACTCAATATGTCTCCAATCAATCCTCCTTGTGTCATCCATAGAAGTTGGTTGAATACATAGATATGAACCATTTTGATGTTTTCCATTAATATTAAATTATTTTCCTTTGCTAGATTCATCAGTTCCTCCAGTTCATATGTTTTAAATGTTGCTGGAGGGTCATATATGACATGCTTACCTAATTTCAATGCTCTTTTGATGAAATTGAATCTTTTTTCTATGGAACAGCGGATGTAAACAATATCTGAGGACTCTATGAGATCATTGTAATCATCAAAAACATTAGGGACTGAATATTTTTTCTGGAACAGGTTCAATTCTTCTTCATCATCGCAGTATATGTTCTTAACTTCAAAACCATTGACCAATTTGGATTCTTTCACTATCTGATTGTCGTCTGCAAAGTCACAGATTATTCCAATATCGTACTGGTCAAATTTCTCTTCTCTTATTTGAGTACTGGATATTCCTTTTGTTCTTTCAAGATAAATCATGTCACAGTATCTGGATAGGTGGTCGAATTTTCCTCTCCAGTCATCACCGATTACAAATGCATCAATGTCGTATTTGATAATGTCTCCGATTTTCTGTCCGAGATACTCTTCAACGATGATTTCATCTGCGAATCCTGTATTTACCACATTTTCAATTCTTGTTGCAAGTGAGTCATGAACATTCAATTTTCCACGGCCAATGTCATAGTTTTCACCAGTAACTCCAACAATCAGATAGTCACCATGTTCCTTTGCTCTTTTCAAGATATTGTAGTGTCCTACATGAAACAAATCAAATGTTCCATATGTGATTATTTTTTTCATAATAAGTCCTCTCTAATTTCGATAATGTTTTATAAGATTGATTTTTTCTAATTTAAAATATTGTCCCATAAGCTTTTAAAAGCTATTTTTGGAGGGATTTGCTTAACAATAACATCATAGACAAAGTCCACTATCACACTCTCAGTATTTGTATTGCGACAAATGTCTTTTATGGCCATAATTGAATTTTTCCCTTCAAACACTATACCACTGGCCTTTTCATCTACAATGATTCTTTGTCCATATAGCATACCTAAGGTATGGTTTCTGCTTTCGCTTGAAGTTGATGTAAGAACCAAATCTCCAAATCCACAGTATTCTTCTGCTGTTGAAGCATCTCCGCCAATGCTTTCAACGATTTTTTTGGTCTCTTCAAAGCCTTTTGTAAGAATGCCGTATCTTGCGTTTTCATTGATGTTCATTCCTTCGCAAATTCCATTTGCTATAGCATTGATGTTCTTGATTATTCCGCATATTTCAAGGCCATCAACATCATCAATAATTTTCAATTTAAATTTAGGTGTTGACAACACTTCCTTTACTTTAACTGCATTTTCCCTATTTCTTGATGCTAGATTTGAAATGGTTTCAAGATTCAAAACGATTTCAGATGCGAAGTTAGGGCCGGATAAAGCTACATAATCTTCATCGAAGTATTCCTCTATCAATTTGCCCATGGTTTTCAATGAAGGGTACTCAATGCCTTTTGCAGTTGTAACGAGTATTGCATCAGAATCGATATAGTCTTTAAGTGTGGATAAAGTTGATCTGAATGCAGATGATGGAACGGATAGGAATATTATTCCACAACCTTTCAAGTCATTGTAATCAGTAGTAGCTATTATATTCTCTTCTAATTTCACATTTGGATAGTATTCTGAGTTGATATGGGTGGAATTGATTGTTTCTGCCAATTCTTTCCTTCTTGATAATAGAAATACTTCCTCTACATTTTGGGCTACTATTTGAGATAAAGCAGTTCCTAAACTGCCTGCTCCTATAATGCCTACTTTATCCATAAAATCACCTAATTATTATTTATTTATTCACTAAAGCTTACCCTTTCGAATTTTTCAGGTTCTAAAATTGATTTGGTTGCATCTACACCTACTTTAGTTGTTGTTCCATCAATTTCAGAAGCTTTTGGATCCAATGAAGATCCTCTTGCCTTAGGCACGATAATAATATCATCATCACCTTTCACACGTGTAGCTATTGCATATTCAATGTCTTGAGGATCAAAGATATCAACATCCTCATCAACCACTACCACATGCTTCAATGATGGGTGTGCAGCAAGTGCAGCCATGATGATGTTCTTTCCATCACCTTCAGTTTGCTTCTTGATTGAAACTGCAGCATGCAACCAGCAACAACCTCCTTCTGTAAGAACTACATTCTGAACGGTAGGAACGGTATTTTTCACTGCATTGAATATTCTTGGTTCCTGTGGCATTCCTTGAAGCAATTTATGTTCAAATCCTGCTGGCAAGATTGCATGGTACATTGGATTTTCCTTCTTGATGTACATCTTGCTTAACTTGATTACAGGCTCTTCCCTTACATAATCGTAAGTGTCAGTCAAGTCTACAAATGGACCTTCCGGTGCTGTTTCATCGATTAGTATCTTACCTTCAAAGATTATGTCAGCTTCAGGCACATTGATACCGTTTTTGCATGTGACGAGTTCCAATTCTCCATCCTTGAATCTGTTTGCAACTTCCATTTCATCAGCATCTATTGGTATTGAAGTGGTACATGCAAGAAGGATTGCAGGTTCCATACCGATAGCTATTGAAATGTCCAAGTCCTTGCCCATGTCCTTTGCCTTTTGGAAGTATGTGTAAAGGTTTCTTGGCACGATACGGATAGCCAATTTGTTCTTTTCCAAAACAAGCATTCTGTGAATTGAAGCGTTTTGAATTCCTGTTTCAGGGTCTCTTGCAAATACAACTCCGGCTGTAATGTATGCGCCACCATCACGCTTGTAATGTGTAAGGATTGGAATCTTTCCTAAATCCACTCTTTTGCTGTCGTATTCATCCACCAAGTCGATGAACTTTGTAACAGGAGTTGGATTGTTCATTCCATCGATAATCTTGTATAAGATCTCATCAACCTGACAGCCAAGAGATTGTGCTATCTTTTCTCTTGTATTGCAGATACCAGAGACCACTGGGATGTCATATCCCTTTATGTTGTTTAGCATAACTGTGTCCTTTGGATATTTACGAAGCACCTTTGCCGCTTCATATTCAGCATCAAGCTCTTCATCAATTTGAATTACATTAATAATGTCTTTAGTCATAAAAATCACTCATCTCCCCTTTTAATTAATCAGAATTTATCAGTATTAAAATTTCAATAATCATAAGTCAGCATTCTTGTACTTAATCCATTTCAAGTTCTCTTCTATTTTCTCATCAGATATTGCAAGAATCTCTCCTGCAACTATTGCTGCATTTCTTCCATTGTCTATTCCAACTGTTCCGACAGGCACTCCCGGAGGCATGTTGGCCATAGTGAGCAATGCATCCTGGCCATCAAGCTTTTTGGAGCATGGAACGCCAATCACTGGTTTTTCAGTCAAAGCAACAACAGATCCGGCTACAAGTGCAGACAATCCGCTAATGGCAATGAATAATTTAGCATTGTTTCTTTTGCTCATGTAGGATTCAAAGTCCTTAGCATGTCTGATAGGAGAAATATAATCCAATTTATATTCAATTTGCATTCTTTCAAGTAGGATGGCTACATTTTTAGCTATTTCCATATCGGAATAGCTACCTGCAAGTATCATCACATCTGGAGTGTCCTCCAACTCTTCAAAATCAATCTTCTCATAGTTTTCCTCAGCCAAAAAGTCTTTCTGGAAGTATTCGCCTTCAAGACTTTCAATAAGTTCCTTTTCACCTGCTTCAACCTTTTTCTGATATTCAACACGCAGGTCAGATATCCTTTCTGCAACAGCATCATCATAGCTTGCGATGATTTCACCTGCAAGTATTGCAGCATTGTCTCCCCTGTTTATTCCAACGGTTGTAACTGCTGTAGGGAAAGGCATTTGAACACATGCATACAATGCATCAAGGCCTCCAACTGCACCGTCTACAGGAACTCCAATGACAGGTCTGTGGGTATATGCAGCTATTGCACCAGGCAAGTGTGCGGCAAGGCCTGCAATTCCTATGAATACTTCTACCCCTTGACTTGTAGCGTCCATAACAAGCTTTTTGACCTTATCATGGGTTCTGTGAGCAGAAGCGACTTTTAAACTATATGGAATCTGAAGTTTTTCCAATATCTTTATTGATTTTAGAGCTATTTCCTTATCAGAAGCACTTCCAAGAATTATCATTACTTTTGGAATCATTTAATTTCTCCTTTTATATTGGTCAAGATATGATATATACAAGATAAATTTGCAATTTTTCCTTTTATATTGGTCAAGATATGATATACAAGATAAATTTACAATATATTTATATTTATTTTTACTAATATATAATATTTAATTAAAAACCATTTTCGTTTTTTTGGGGGGTTTGCATGGTAAGGATTTCTGTTATTGTCCCTGTTTACAATTGTGAGGATTATCTTGAAGAGTCATTGGGAAGCCTTCTTAACCAGACTTTCAATGATATTGAAATCATCTGCATTGATGATGGATCCAATGACAATTCATTGGATATATTAAAAAACATTGCATCTTCGGATTCAAGAATTAAAGTTTTTACCCAGGAAAATCAGGGAGCGGGAGCTGCAAGAAACTATGGAATGAAAAAGGCTTCAGGAAATCATGTCTACTTCTTTGATGCAGACGATTTCCTTGAAAATGACGCTTTGGAAAAGGCATATTCCAATGCCATTAGAAACGATTCAGACATTGTATTCTTTAAGTTTGACCAGTATAAGGACAATAGGTTTTTCGCTCACTCAGGCCCTAACTTAGAGATTCAGTTTGCTGGCGCTGATTTTGATAGTTTCACATTCGATTGGCATGACTATAGGGTAGGCCCTTTCACAGGCCCATTTGCCCCTTGGCTTAAGCTATACAAAAAGGAATTTTTAGATGCTCATGAATGCTTCAAGTTTCCAAATGACTTGAACCATAACGATGTTCCGTTTCATGTAATGACATTTCTAAAGGCATCTAAAATTTCATTTGTTCCAGAGCATCTCTATCGCTATAGAATAGACAATGCAGGTTCAATCACAAACAATAGACTGAAGAAATATGATCATATCTTTAGGATAATCAATATAGTTGAGGATTTCCTATTGTCTGAAGATTACATGGAAGAGTTCAAAAAGGAATTCGATTATTTCAAGGCCAATAGAATCACATATGAAATATATGGAAGGCCTGAAGAGTATTTTTATTTAGCGAAAGAGGAACTTAAGTCAGTGGATTTAAGCAATGAATTATTGCCCAATGACACATCACTTAAGGCCAACACCATTTTAAGTTCCAATTCCCTTGAAGAGTATAACTATAAAATTAAAGCCAATGATGAGATCAATGGCTTAAAAAGGGAAAACAAGTCTTTAGAAGAGGAAACCAATGGCTTAAAAAGAGAAAACAAATCTTTAAGCGATGAAAACAAAAGGCTAAATGAAAAATTACAAAAATCCAAAAGCAGAAATAGGGAAATTTTAAATTCCAAAAGTTGGAAAATTACCGAACCTCTTAGAAGACTTAGAAGGCATATAAGAAAGTTTTGAGTTTGTTTTCAATTATTAATTGTTTTCATTAACACCTTCATGTATTACAAAAATATCAAAAACTTAATAAAGATAAATAATAAAAATATTATTGTAGAAAACTTTATCTCATATAATAGTTTTCGTACTTGAGGTGTTTTATGTTAAACAAATTTTTTAAATTAGATGAAAATAATACTGATCTAAAAACTGAGTTACTTGCTGGTTTAACCACCTTTTTAGCAATGGCTTACATTTTAGGTGTAAACCCTACTATGCTTGCTGAAGGTGGAATGCCTGCAACAGGAGTATTTTTCGCAACTGCTCTTGCTTCAGGGGTCTCTTGTATCATCATGGGTCTTATTTCCAAATACCCTGTTGGTCTTGCTCCTGGTATGGGTATGAATGCATTGTTTACCTATACAATTATCTTAACTATGGGTAACACTTGGGAAACTGCACTTGCAGCTGTATTTGTTTCAAGTATAATCTTTTTATTAATTACCATTTCCGGTTTAAGGGAAGCTATTCTCAATGCACTTCCATTTGACTTAAAATTAGCAATTGGTGCTGGTATTGGTTTCTTCTTAGCATTTATCGGATTGAAAGGTGCTGGAATTATCGTAGCTGACCCTGCTACTTTAGTAGGTATGGGTACCATCTTATCCGCTCCTGCACTTTTAGCAGTAATTGGTATCTTGCTTACCTTAATCTTATACATTAAAAAAGTACCTGCAGCTGTATTCCTTGGTTTAGTAATAACTGCAATTTTAGGTGTAATCTTTACCTTATTCGGTTTCGGTGCTGGAGATCCTATTATGCCTGCAATTCCTGCAGAATTCGTATCATTCAGTTTTGATACCTCTGTAGTTGGTGCATTTGCAACTGGATTCACCCAATTATTCTCTAACATCCCTAACTTAATCATGATTTTATTCTCTTTATTATTCGTGACTTTCTTTGATACTACTGGAACCTTAATTCCTTTAGCAAATCAATGTGGTTTCGTTGATGAAGAAGGTAAAGCTGAAGGTATTGACAAAGCTTTCCTTGGGGACGCTATTGGTGGAATCATTGGTGCTATTTTAGGTACTTCAACCTTAACTGCATACGTAGAAAGTGCAACCGGTATCGGTCTTGGTGGTAGAACTGGTTTAACCGCTGTATTCACCGGTATCTTCTTCTTACTCGCACTTATCTTTGCTCCTACCGTTTTAGCATTGTTTACTTCTTCTGTAACTGCTGCAGCATTAGTAATTGTAGGTATCTTAATGATTGTACAATTAAAAGAAGTAGACTGGGACAACATGGTTGTAGCTGCTTCCGTATTCATGACAATCATCATGATGCTTTTAACCTACTCCATTTCCTTAGGTATCGCATGGGGATTCGTCACTTACGCAATTGCATCCATTGCTACCGGTAAAGCTAAAGAGTTCAGTTGGATTATGTGGATTATGGTAATCATATTCGCATTATACGTATTCTTCGGACTCTAGTTGTAGAAAAATAGTTATCACTTTTGTGATAACTTTCTTTTTTTCTTTTTTTATTATTTTCAATAATTTTTTTAAACCTTTTAAATAGCTATTTTTTCATTAGTTTTAAATAACTTTTCCAAGCCTTTTCAATAGCCGTTTTTTCATTAGTTTTAAATAACTTTTTCAACCCTTTTCATCGCTGTTTTTTGATTTTTTTCAATAATTTTCAAGCATTTTCAATAGCTATTTTTGACTATTTCATTTCAATAATTACGAACTTAATCCGTCTAATTTTTAAAAAAAATAATAAGGTTTATACATTCTTAAAACATAATAATAATATTATAGTATTTTGAAATTCTATGAGATTTTAAATCAATTCATTTAAAGAGGTGAAAAAGTGTCTTGGCTAGTAGTGATTTTAGTGTTTTTGCTTGCTTCAATCAAAACAACTAAAGGTTCTGACAAATCAGTATCCATAGTTATTCCTGCATACAATGAAGAGGCTACCGTCGCTAAAGTGGTAAGCGTAGCTCGCAAGTTGTCATATGTAGATGAGGTTATCGTAGTTGATGATGGATCCACTGACAGGACTGTAGAGGAAGCGGAAAATGCTGGAGCTACTGTAATAAGTCACATAATGAATGAAGGTAAAGGTTCAGCAATCAAGACAGGATTTAAATACTCTCATGGAAATATTGTAGCTTTTATTGATGCAGACGTTTCAAACTTCACTTCAGAAAAGATCGATAAGATTATCAGGCCGATTCTCGAGGATAGAACTGACATTACAAAAACCAAGTTTGCAAGGGAAAGCGGCCGTGTAACAGAGCTTACTGCAAAGCCTCTTTTAGGATTCTTCTTCCCAGAGCTTGATTATGAACAGCCTTTAAGCGGCCAGTTTGCAGGTAAGCGCTCTGCATTGAATAAAATAAGATTTGAAAAGGATTACGGTGTGGATGTTGGTATTGTACTTGATGCTGATGTTCACGGAATAAAGATTTTGGAAGTTGATATTGGAGACATTTGCCATGACATGTCCCCACTTGCCGATTTAAACAAGATGGCTAATGAGGTTGTAAGAACCATTATTGACAGAGCTGTGGAATACGGCCGTGTCACTATGATGGACAAATTGGGAAACTATATTAGAATGGCCATTATGGGATTGTCCTTAATCATTTTAGGACTTTTCATGATATTCTTCGTACCATTCATACCTGTATTAATCTCTGTATTTGTTGCATTTATCGGTGTTGTTCTGACTATATTTTATTTCTTGCGTATCATTAGAAGGTCCATACCTATTCTTAAGAAAAGCAATACTCGGGCCTCATTGCAATCATTTGTAAGAATGCATTTCCCATTGATTGTCGCAGGATTGATTTTGATATTGATGCTTTCCACATTCTTATCTGCAGCGAGTTTCGATGATGGAAAAATTTCAGTAGAGCTTACTTCAAGAAACTTCGTTTACGCTCCATCTGACCATAACCAGCAAACCATTTCTGTAAGAGGACCATATACCATCGACAGTGCTTTAGAGAATGAAACAGACATATTGAGGGTTCCTCATGATGCATTGAGTACGCTGGAAATGACTGAAAACGATACAATGATCATTGACGGCAAGTCATATCTTATAAACGGCACAAAAGAAGGGGATAATGGAGACAGATTCAGATTGCCTTCAAGGGTAAAACGCGAATTGGATCTCTCTGATGGTGAGGTCATACCAAACAGTCACTTGACAGAAGTTTTCCAGAACATAACCGTAATGCATAATATTCAATTCAATAACTTAAGTGATGTAATGGAAGGATTCGTTGAATTTGACATCAGTCCAAAATCAACTAATGCAACATTCTTCAATTTGACTTTAGGAAATGAATCAATCCTATCTTCAGTTGGAAACTTTGAAAACGGTTCAAGCTATTCAATTTCATATGATGGAAGCATAATGTGCACATTTGATTATGATGATGTCAAGAATGGAAATCTCACATTCAGCTTTGATGGAAAGGATGGAATGATAGAGTTTTCAAATAGAAACAGCACTTCAATAAGAAATTATGTTTCAAGCGATAAGGATTCTTTTGTTCAGCTAAGGTCACTTGAATAAATACATTTTTATTTAATTATTTTCTTAAATTTTTTATATTTTAATGGGGATTATAATGGAAATTACAGGAATAGTCACAACAGGATTGGGAAAGGCAGCATATTTTTTAGGCCAGGATTTCTATAAGGACCAATTCAAGGAAAAATGCGGATTCACCCCGTTTCCTGGAACATTGAACCTCATTGTGGAAGAGGATAAGCTTGAGGATGTAAGATTAATGAAAAACAGCTGCAAGAATCTTATAAAGCCAGATCAAGGATTCGGTGCAGTAAGGTATATTCGAGCTCATCTAAACAAGGACATTGAAGGAGCCATTGTATTTCCAGACAAGACAACTCATGATGAGAATTATTTGGAATTCATATCCAAGGACAAGTTAAGGGACAAATACAATTTCAAAGATGGGGATGAAGTGACATTAACCATTGATATTTAACAATTTGACTTAATAATTTACTTTTTTTTAATCATTGAATAGCTAAATTTTATATTGGAGGGGGAAATATGAAAAAATGTGTTCATTGTGGAAAGGAAAACATTGATGAGGCTATTTTTTGTGCTGATTGTGGTGCAAAATTAGGCACTTATAATAGTTCCACCTCTTCAAGTGCCTCAACAACGGATAATTCTTTAAATTATTCTTCTAATCAAACAAGCAATCAAGCAAATAATAAAGAACCGAATAAATTAAAGGTCTGCTGTTGCTATGTACCTATAGTTCTATTTGTTCTCTTTTTAGCAGCTGCATTAATTTACGCTGGATTTGCTGAAAGTTTTGGAACATACTATCCTGATGATTTTAATTATTTGGACTCAAATGCCGATGGCAAGGTAACCTTTGAAGAAATTACAGAAGTGAACTGGATTTATTTAGATAATTCAACACTTAAAAGATTCTTTGAGGGAGCTGATCTTAATCATAACGGTTATTTGAAGGGTCATGAATTTGATTTTTTTGGAGATGATGTAGTAAGTTATGGAGAGTCTTCTGAAGACACCAGTTCCAGCAATGATGAGTATAAATATTCATCATCTTCCTCATCTTCAAGTTCCAGCCATGGCCGTGATTACAGTTCAGGAAATTCCAAAGCGACAAATAGTCTCAACAACAAGGAATTTGATAGTTCAGAAGGATATGTCTTGACCTGTCCATACTGTGGAAGTGAATCAGTATATGAAACCGGAGGGCATTACAGATGTGCTGAATGTGGCAGTAACATTTACAATCCAGACGATTTGGAATTAGGATATTGGGAAGGATATATGGAGTTATTGGCCCCAGTATCATTAACTATTAATTAAACAATAAACATAATATTATTCAGTATTTAATATGTAAAAAAGGGGATTTTATGTCAGGTATAGAAGATTTGATAAATCAATTTAATGAAATGAACATCATCAAAAGAATCATAGTCGGATGCTGTGCAGTTTATTTGATTCTAATGATAATCACTCTTTTAGGCCATGCAGTACTTGGAATTCCATGGGATTCATATACAGAGGAAACACCAACCGATTACACTGATTTTGTGGACTTGGACCTTGATGGAAATGGCGGTTTGAGTTTTGATGAAGTCAAATATTATGACCACAATTCAGAATTCACCATTTCAGATTCAGACTTATACAGCATCTTTGAGCGGTGCGATAAAAATGGAAATGGCTTGCTTATTGGCGGTGAGTATGACCATTATGTAATAAGTGTAAAAATGCATCTCGATGATTTAAAGAAACAAAGGGAAAAAGCTCAAAGGGAAGCTCAAGAGAAGGCTAAAAACTCCAAATCATCATCCTCATCCAATGATAACCCATTTGCATTAAGAAGCGGAAGTTCTAGTGATGGTGACGGTGCTGAAACATGTCCAAACTGTGGAAGTGAGGCAGTTTATAGTTCAGGAAATGGTTACAGATGTGGTGAATGTGGCTATTACATATCCAATCCAGATGACTTGAACCTGAATTATGAAGAGGGCTATTATGAATTAACGCTCCCTTCCTTTATTTATTCTATAAGTAAAGTATAATAGTAAATTTTAACATTTACTATTTTTCTATTTTTTTTAATTATTAAAATCAAGCTATTGTTTTATCTGTCTATTTTTTAAATTTTTATATCTATTTTTTAAAATAAGCAAAATTAATTATTCATACTTTTTCAATAGCTCTCTATAATTTCCAATTTGCAATTCAAGACTGGTTATGGTAGCATTGTTGTCCTTAGCCAATTGCTTAGCAGAATCGATCATTTCCTCAATTGTCTTGTCCTGCTTTTCTATGATTGAATCCTTTTGAGAGAGGAGATTGTCATAGGTTCTTGTTATCTTCTTAAGCTGCAATTCCAAATTGTCAGTATTGCTTTTGACCTGTTCCTTATAGTCATTTATTAGGCTTCTGAGATAGTTTATTTGGTCCTGCTTGTCATCAATGATAGCTATTTTTTCATTGATTTTTTTCTCCAAGTCATCCATCTCTTTCATTCTGGACTTTTCATAGTTGATTTCATTCTTCAGCTTCAAGTCAAGCTTTTCCTTTTCAAACTTGTATTTAATTAGTGTGTTATTAAGAGCAGTGATCTTTTTATCTTTTTCATCTATCTTTTGGCTGTATTCATCGATTTCGACGCTTTTCAATTCCAAATCGTTTCTGATGTCTTCTATTTTTTCATCCTTCAAGGACAATTCATATTCCAATTCCTGAATCTCTTCATTTTTGATTTCAAGCTGTTCTTTCAATTCATTAATTTCTTTAATTAACTTCTTATTGGAATTGTTTTTATTTCTCTTGGAATTGTTTTGTTTTTTTGATGAATTATCAGTCATTTTAAGCCCTCTTAAAATATTAAAAAATAGTTTTTGAATTAAAATAATAAAAAAAGTAAAAAAAAGTAAGATAATAGCTAAAATAGCTATTGATTGTTTTAAACTTATTTAGCATACTCAAATGCAGCCATCGCTTGAACGATTTTTGCATCGTCTTGAGGTTTTGCCTGCAATTGCAATCCTACAGGAATGCCATCAACTTCACCAGCCTTTACGCTTGCAGCTGGAATACCTGCCAAGTTAGCAATTACGGTAAGCACATCGTATGCATACATTTCCATAGGTTCGAGTTTTTCACCTAATTTGTGTGGCAATTTAGGTACGGTTGGACCTACAATCAAGTCCACTCCTTCAAGCATTTCATTGATTTCATTTCTAATGACTGTTCTTGCTTGAAGAGCTTTTTGATAGTATTTGCCGCTGAATTCCTTTTGTGAAATGTATGAACCCATTTGGATTCTTCTGAGAACCTCTTCACCACATACCTCTTCGATTCTGGAACCGTATTTTCGTCCATCGTATTTTCTGGTTGCAGAGAAGAATTCAACATAGTTGATTAAGTAGTAGGTAGGAAGACAAATGTCAATGTAGTTGAAGCTCAATTCAACAACTTCAGCACCTAATTCCTCTAGTTTTGCAACGGATTCATCAATGATTGCATTGATTTCATCATTGGTGACTTCCTTGAACTCGCTACAGGTAGCTATTTTCATGCCAGCTAATGGCTTTTCAGCATCTTTGACAGATTCAGCTATTTCAGTGAAGTTTGGAGCGTTCCATTTCAATGTGGTACATTCGGTTGGGTCATATCCCAGAATAGTGTCCAAAGCAAGTGTGATTCCAGTGATATCACGAGCCATAGGGCCGATTTGGTCTAAACTCATTGACAAATCGAGCAATCCTTGTCTTGAAACTGCACCATAGGTAGGTTTCATACCGAGCACTCCACAGTGGGAAGATGGGTTTCTGATTGATCCACCAGTATCGGAACCGATTGCAATGTCACACATTTCCGCTGCAACTGCAGCTGCACTTCCTCCACTTGAACCACCAGGGATTCTTCCAGGTGCTGCTGGGTTGTTTGTCACTCCATAGTATGAGGTTTCAGTTGAACTTCCTGCTGCAAATTCATCCATGTTGTTGATTCCTATGATGATTCCGTCTTCAGCCTTGATTTTCTTAACTACAGTTGCATCATAGCTTCCGATATAATCCTCTAAGGTTTTGGATGCAGCAGATATGATAAAGTCTTCTACATTTATGTTAGCTTTAATACCAAACACTAAACCAGCAAGAGCTCCGACTTCTTCGCCAGCCTTTATTTTAGCATCAATCTCTTCTGCTTTAGCGATAGCTTCTTCCTTATTTAATTCAAGAAAAGCGTTAATGTCATCGTTCTTTTCTTCAATAACCTTAATGTAAGCTTCTACATTTTCCTTTGCAGTAATTTCTTGATTTTTAATTGCATTTAATTTTTCAAGGATATTCATTAAAACACCTTACTTTCTTTTAAAACATTGTAATTATGATTAAGTAATTTTAATAATCAAATTTTATATTAAATTTTTATCAAAATTATACCAAATTTTTTATAAATTTTGATAATTTTTTATATAATAATATAATTATATTTTTCAAGTTATATAAACTATTAGTTATAAAATAAGGAATACAAAAATATCTCATTGCATATTTTCCAATGATTTCAATGCCTTTTTAGACCACTCAGCATCCATTATCATGGCCCTGCCAATGCCAATCAGGTCGCAGTATCCTTCTTTCAGAAGTTTTTCAGCATCTTTTGCTTTTTTCACACCTCCAGTAAGAATCACTGGCACGGAAGATGCTTCCTTAGCTATTTTACTAAGTTCCTTAAAGTATCCCGGCTCTTTGCTATATGGATTTTGAAATCTGCAAAGACCGCCGCTAATGTCAATTAAATCCACTCCAGAATCTATGAAAGATTTGACAGCTATTGGAATCTCATCTAATTTGCTTCCACCTTCCCAATAATCATAAGCGCCAAAACGAATGGCCACAATATAGTCTTCACCTACAGACTTCCGAACATCCTGAATGATTTCATTAGCCAATCTCAAGCGATTTTCAAGATTTCCACCATATTCATCAGCTCTTTTGTTTGTAAGGGGGGAATAAAAATGATTTAATAGGTATTCGTGAGCGGCATGTATTTCAACACCATCAAAACCCGCTTTCTTGGTTCTTATGGAGGCATTTTTAAAATCATCTTTAACTTTTTTAATATCCTCTTTTGTCATATTGTTTACATTTGATTTATCATATGCAATTGATTGAGGCCTGGCATGATTCAATTGAGCTATTGCAAAACATTTTTCATTGTGAATGGCATCTGTCAATTCTTTAAAGCCATCTATAACGGAATCATCCGCCATTGAAAGCTGCTTTTTACTTGACTTGCCTTCTAAAGACACATATGCATGTTCAACTATTACAAGCCCAGTATCTTTAGCCCTTTTTCGATAATATTCTATTAAATCGGTTGATACCCTTCCATCATCACTCATCTCTCTTGCCATGGGAGGCATGACTATACGATTCCTAAGGGTTATATTTTTTAATTTAAATTCTTCATTGAGAAACATTATTTCACATTCTTAAATTCGGTGGCCATCATTAAAAATAATTCTTTTAATACCCATTCAATAATTTAATATATCATTAACTTTAAATTAATATTAATTGTTTATCTTTTTAAAAATTGTGATGTAAGTGGTTTAAATGACTAAAAAAGCTATTGTATTCGATAACTCCGGAACATTGTTGGAGCGGTTCAGGGTCATTAAGGATGTGTCCACAGGAGAATTGATCACTCATGTAAACTCTTTGGACTTGATTGACACTTGCTTGAATGCTGCACTTGTAGTTCTTCAATTCAATACAACTCGTCTAAAGGACTTGAATCCAAACACTTTAATCAGTGACTTTGTATTGGAAAACAATATAGACTTTGACATAAGCTATTATTCAACAGATGTTACAAAAGAGGAAATCACAGCTATTCTTGAGAAGGATACTGCGGTCATCAAGGACATTACAGACACTTTCCCCCTATTGAAGGAAAGGGTGCCTCATATGGAATTGTGCAATGGTTCAGCTGTTATCATAGACATTGCAGAAGAGAGAATAGCTTATACAATCACATCTGCAGGCCAATTGTTCGGTGGTGTAAAAGATACAATAGCTAAGCTTCAGGATAATGATATAGATGTTTTCATAGCTTCAGGTGATAGGTCTGGAGCAATCAAAAGGCTTGCAAATATCACTGGAATACCTGAAGACCATGCTTTTGCAACTGCAAGCACTCATAGAAAAGCAGAAATTGTATCTAATCTTCAGGAAGAAGGCTATAAGGTCATGATGGTTGGTGATGGCCCAAATGACATTTTGGCATTTGAGCAAGCTGACCGTGCTGTTTTAACAACTGAACAGAAAGATGGCGATTTTCCAGACAAATTGAAAGGGTATGCTGATTTTGTAATAGAAGACATTTCAGAAGTTCTTCAAATTGATTTTTAGACTAGCTATTGTTTTTGTTTACCAGTCAAATTCTTATTTTTTCTTTTTTTTACTTATTTTCACTCAAGAAATCCTCTATTACCTTTTTGCTTTTCATCACATTATCGAAATTATTCAATTCAATGATTCCATTCTTCACATGTTTCAATAGATTCAAGTCAAGGGTTCCGTCACCAATGGCTTGATGCTTATCCTTTATTCCATCATTGTCATTGATGTGGTTATAGAGAATGTTTGGTATCTTAAAAAAGCTCAATTGATCTTCACATGTATTTACATGGCCTAAGTCTATTGTAATGTTGCAGCCGGTCTCATTAGTGAGGTTTTCCAATTCATAAGCACGGTTTCCAAGATAGGAAAAGCGTTCTGGCATGTTTTCTATGGATATTTTTGCTTCCTTATCCTCTGCATATGCCACCAGTTCATGAGTGGATTCAGTCAAGAATTCAAGTGCCATATCCCTTAGATACTTTTCAGGCCTTCCTATTTTACCTGGATGGGCAGTTATGCCTATTGCACCTATCTCATCTGCAAGGTCAAGGCAATCCTTGGTCTGCTTCACTGACTCCCTACGTATTCCTGGGTTAAGGCTTGCAAGGTTTATGTCAACATTTACTGCATGCATATAGATATCCAAATCATATGAGTGGAAGACCTCAGTTATTTCCTTGTTTCCAAGCATTTCATCAGGTCTGTATGGGCCTTCAGCCAACAGTTCAACACTATCAAAGCCATTTTCTACTGCTATATCAAGCATTTCATTTACATCTTTCATGAAAAGTGAAAGAAGTGAAAATCCTAATTTCATTCTAATCCCCGTGTTAAATTTTAGTATTTAGCTATTTTAAAAATAAATGTTTAAATTTATTATTTTCTTAATTGATAGATAAGAGAATCATTAAGATTCTCATTACCTACCAATTCCTTTGATTTATTGATGTTATGTGGATAATTATTATTCTAAATATGTAAATATCTTACAAATGATTAAACAATGTCCAGATTTCAGGATACTTTTCAGCTATTGCAGCATCAATCAAGTCTGATGCTTCACTGCTTATGCTGAATTCAGGTTCGGTTTTTCTCAAGTACCTTAGTACAGCTGCTGATCTTGCAGACCATAAGGTGATTCTTGGATTATTTTCCACAGTTTCAATGACTTCATCTACTAGTTTCTCTTCTTTTTCTGAAAGAAGACTACCAACTTCTTTTAAATCATCTGAAGCTTTAATAATTTCACTACTTGAATCATTTTCTTCATTTAAATTGACTGCAGAATCAATATTATCAGCACTTATTTCGGGGCTGATTTTTTCCTCTTCTTTTGCATCATTTTCTTCCACTTTTTCATCGTCATTGAAGAAAACATTTGTGTACTCTGATGTGTCTTTAGGTTTTTCCTCTTCTTCATCCGCTGATTTTTCTAAAACCTGAAGTTCATCTTCACCTTCAAACTCCTCTTCAACTTCTTCAACGAGTTCTTCAAAAGTTTTTGTTTCCTCTTCAGATCCTCTTAATAAATCTTCAAGACTAATGCCTTCTTCAACTTCAGTCTCTTCGATTTTTGGAATCAATGAATCCAATCCTCTTCCTAATCCTGTATTTTTTTCCTTTTTAGCCATTTTACCAAACCCTTTCGTGTTAAAAATTTAAAATATATAATTATAATCTATAATCATCAAAATCTTATTCTTTAATCAAATATTCATCTTATTTTCCATCTCTTTCCAATATTTCCTTAGCAAGTTTCAAGTAAGCTATTGCCCCTTTACTTTCTGGATCATATACTATGCATGGTTTTCCATAACTTGGAGCTTCTGCCAAACGTATGTTTCTTGGAATGACTGTATCGAATACGTATTCCTTGTCCTTGAAGTATTTTTTCAGTTCTGAATAGACTTCTCTTCCTAACCTGGTTCTTGCATCATACAATGTTAGAAGTATTCCCTTGATAGGTGTTGGGCTTCTTAATCTTGTTTCAACAAGCTTGATTGTGTTCATCAAATCTGCCAATCCTTCAAGTGCAAAGTATTCAGCTTGGATTGGTACTAATACGCTGTCTGCAGCTATCAATGAATTTATAGTAATTATTCCAAGAGATGGTGGAAGGTCTATTATAATGTAGTCAAAAATGCCTTTGATCGGTTCAAGCAAGTTCTTTAAGGCTATATGATAGTTTGCTTCCTTGCTCAATTCCACTTCAATACCGCTTAAGTCGATATTGCTTGGAAGTATGAACAGGTTTTCGATTTTTGTTGGAATTGTAGCTTTCTGAACACTGCATTCATTTACTAAAGCAGTGTAGACTGTTTTCTTGATTTCTGTTTTATTTATTCCAAAACTTGTTGTAGCGTTAGCTTGCGGATCCATGTCAACTACAAGAACTGCCTTTCCCATAGCAGCAAGAGATGTTGCCAAATTCACTACAGTTGTAGTTTTTCCACATCCGCCTTTCTGATTCATTACGGCAATTGTTTCTCCCATTATATTAATTCTCCTAAAGTATTTTTCTTAAAATAAAGTGATTTCTTAATTTTATAACTTATAATGAATAACTTAGTAGTTTTATCTTAGCACTTATTGGCTATAACTTATTAGTTATTACTTCCTAGTTATTACTTATATATTATAATTTATAAGTTATACTATATAAGTTTTAAGTTATATCTTATTACTTTTACTTTATAATTTATCATTTATAAGTTTTTACTTTTAAGTTATTTCTTATAATTTTATAAGTTATTAGTTATAACTTATAACTTATAACTAAAAATTATCATAAAAAATAAGAAAAATATCTTGAAAAATACTTGAAAAATACTTAAAAAATACTTAAAAAAGATGAAATATTAAGGATAATTCATTAAAAAAAGAGAGAGAAGTTATCACTTATAAGTGATAAGAAGAGTTTTTGTTCGTATAAAATCCGTTTTCTATGTTACATCAATAAATATAAGAAAAAAAATAATAGAATGGAAATCTATTTGGAGTTTTCCATAGATCCATCCATATAACTTGCGTAACCTTTAAAGTCCATTAAACCATGGCCAGAGAAGTTAACAACAATTGTTTTTTCTTCACCAGTTTCCTTACATTTTTTAGCTTCATCAATAGCTGCCTTGATTGCATGGTTTGTTTCAGGTGCAGGAATGATTCCTTCGCACATTGCAAACATTTTACCTGCTGCAAATACATCTCTTTGGTGAACAGCTACAGGATTGATGTAGCCTAAGTCTCTAAGCAAGGACACTTGTGTGTTCATACCGTGGTATCTAAGTCCACCTGCATGTACAGAAGGAGCAACGAAGTTGTGTCCTAATGTAAACATCTTCAAGAGTGGAGTGAATCCAACTTCATCACCAAAGTCGTATCTGTATTCCCCTTGAGTTAAGGTAGGACATGCGGAAGGCTCTACAGCAATGAATTCAGTATCGGAGTTACCTTGGATTTTATCCTTAATGAATGGGAATAATGATCCACCAAAGTTACTTCCTCCACCAACACAAGCAATCATGGTGTCTGGCTCTTCTTCAACTTTTTCAAGTTGTAATTTAATTTCTTGACCGATTGTAGTTTGATGCAAGATAACGTGGTTCAATACACTTCCTAAGGTGTATTTTACCTTATCATCAGTTAAAGCATCTTCTACAGCTTCAGAAATTGCAATTCCAAGGGAACCTGGAGTGTCAGGAGTTTCTGCAAGAACTTTTCTACCCACTTCTGTATGTTCACTTGGGGAAGCATGCACTTCTCCATCATATAACTGCATGATGGTTTTTCTGAAAGGCTTTTGATCATATGAAACCCTTACCATATAAACGGTACAATCGATTCCCATCATGGAAGCAGCAAGGGATAAAGCAGTACCCCATTGTCCTGCACCGGTTTCAGTGGTAATTCTTTCAATACCTTCCTTTTTAGCATAGTATGCTTGAGCTATTGCACTGTTAAGCTTGTGACTTCCGGTAGGGGATGTATCTTCCCGCTTATAATAGATTTTTGCGGGCGTATTAAGCTTTTCTTCCAATCCTCTTGCTCTACATAAAGGAGTAGGTCTTCCTAATCTTTGGTAGAGTTCCCTTACTTCTTTTGGGATACTAATGTATCTGTCAGTAGCGAACTCTTGATTAAGACATTCGTTTACGAATATTTGAGGCAATGTGCCTATTTGATCTTTTCCTTCACTGTTTTTAGGAGCAGGAAGTTCTACAGGTAAATCAGCGTTAATATTATACCATTTGGTTGGTACTTCGTCATTGGATAAATCAATTCTGTATTGCATAATATCACTTTTTGTTTTTTAAATAATCTATTTGTAAAAATTCTTTAAGAATGGCATCATATTCATTCTGTACTAATATTATGTATAATGTACTATATAAAGCTTTGTAGTACAAATATGTACATTATAGTATTTAAATAAAAAGTTTTTTCATATTTTTTCATATTTTTCGCAACGATTTTTAAAAAATTTAAATATTTTTAAAACAAATAGAAAACTATGAAAATTTTAGCTATTGATGTAGGAACCGGTACTGAAGACATCTTATTGTATGACAGTGAAAAAGAGATTGAAAATTCAATGAAATTGGTCATTCCATCTCCTCATTTAACTATCGGCCAAATGATTTCCGAGTGTGAAAATGACATTTACTTTGACGGAGTTATCATGGGTGGAGGAAAGATCAAGGATAGGTGCCTTGAACATATGGAAAAAGGATATAAGGTCGCTTTTGAAGATTTGGCAGCAAGAACAATCCGTGACAATATCGATCAGGTAAAGTCATACGGTTTTGAAGTTGTTGAAGAGAAAGCGTATGAAAAGGATCCTACCTATTCTCATCATACAAAAATTTCATTAAAAGATGTGGATGTAGGCCATTTGATTGACATATTCTCATCATTTGACCTTGACTTGAATGTTGATGAGCTCATTGTAGCTGTTCAAGATCATGGATACAGTGAGGATATGGGAGATAGGGACTTCAGATTCGAGAAAATCAAGGAAAAGCTCCCAGAACCTATGGAACCTGAAACATTTGCAATGGAAGCTGAGGAAGTTCCTGAATACTTTACAAGAATGCAATCTGTAATAAAATCATTAGCTAAAGATAATCCTGAATTCAAGCCAGTTCTCATGGATACCAAGTTTGCATCAATCGCTGGAGTATGCTACGATAAGGAAGTTCTAAAGCTAAACAGCTTTGTTGTTATGGATATAGGCAATGGCCATACTACTGTAGCATCTATTGAAGACGGTAAAATACAAGGTGTATTCGAGCATCACACAAGAGATTTAACCCCTCAAAGACTTGAAGAACTCGTTTTAGCCCTTGCTGACGGAACAATTAAGCATGAGGATGTCCATGGTGAAGGAGGGCATGGCGCATTTGCATTGAATCCTATTTCCAAATTGGAAAAAGTTATTGTAGCTGGCCCAAAAAGAGCATTGATCGAAGGCACTAATCTTGACTATTATCATGCAGCTCCTGGTGGGGATGTCATGATGACCGGTACTGTTGGCCTTGTAAAGTCAATGGAATTCTTAAGAAAAAATAAATAAAAAATAATAATAAAATTATAAATTAAATTATAAATTAAATTATAAATTAAATTATAAATTAAATCATGATATTATTATAGATATATTATAATAGTTTTTAATAATTTTAAATAAATTTAAGAAAATTAATTATTATTTCATTTATAAATTGAATTATAAATTAAATTATAATTAAAATTTAAAATTATTATTATAGATATATTATTATAGTTTTTAATAATTTTAAAAAAATTTAAAAATATTAATTATAATTTTATTTATCTTATATATTTACATACATTTTTCCTTATTTTTTTAATTTTTTCAGTTACTTTTATCCCTTATTCAGTAATTTTTTTCTAAAATTTAATCATTCCCTAGTTACTTTTTTATTTTTCCTTGCAACTTTTTTTGAATATACAGTAAATTTTTTTACAATTTATTTGGAGTGGTGGTGAAATTTTTCATTGATATTTGTGGTGAATAAAAAAAGTTTATAATGGATTAATACTAATATAACAATTGATAATATTAATTTAAAAAAAATTTATTTTATACAATAAACGAGGCATAATATGAAATTTGATCCACATATCCATAGTGTTTATTCAGGTGATTCCCGTTCAGAAGTTATAGACATTCTAATAGAAGCTGAAAAGAAAGGGCTAGATGCTATTGCAATCAGTGATCATAATGAAATTGAAGGTTCAAGACTTGCAAGGTCTTATGGTGGCAATATCATTGTAGTTCCCTCTATCGAAATATCATCTGACAAAGGCCATATTTTAGGATTAGGTGTAGATGAAATCATTCCAAAGGGATTATCTGCTGTAGAGACTGTAGATAGGATTCATGATGCAGGTGGACTTGCTATTGTTCCCCATCCATTTTCATATTATAGACATGGGCTTTTCTGCAATGTTGACAAGAATCTTGTTGTTGATGGTGTTGAAACCAAAAATGCAAGGTACATTTTCGGATACTCAAACAAGCAGGCAGAAACATTGGCATACAACAAAAGGCTTGCAACCTTAGGTGCCAGTGACTCTCATTTTCTAAAATCAGTTGGTGATGCATTTACTGAAGTCAACACCAAAGGTGACGATTCTGTAGATGGAATCTTGAAAGCCATTAAGCATAGACGCTGTAAGGCAATGGGTCATAGAACAAGCAATTTCCTTATAGCTAAGGAAGTCTTTGTAAAGAAAGTCCTTAGAAGGTATCCGAAAAGAGAGGAGTAGTAAATTATAATTTTTCAATGATATGTTTTTGATAATATGCCTACTGTAGACACTTTTCTTCCCGATATCATACAAAGAACTTTTTTCTCTGGATACACAGTATTCAATACAGTAGTGTATACATTGATTTTAGTGGCTTTCATATTGGCCATCATCAAAATGTTCAAGAAATTGGAGATTGATCCGCTATCAATTTTCTATTCAATCATTCCATTCATTTTTCTTGGATCATCCACTCGTGCTTTAGTTGATAATGGAGTTTATCCAAAAACTGTTTTTCTAATAACTCCTGGACTTTATATTCTTGTAGGATTGACTACAATCCTGTCATTCTTATTTTGCATATACCTATTTAGAAAAAAAGGAATCGATTATAGGTATTCATTGTTTTTCATAGGAATAATTTTATCATTGCCTAATTTGATTTCATTTTCAAATGTGAATTCTACAGCAATAACTTATGTCATCTTGACATGGGCATTGGCATCATTGATATTTCTTGGACTCGTGTTTTTAGTTTTATATATTAAGAACAATGTTTTCAATGAAATCGAAAAGTTCAATCTTTCCAAGTTCATTGCAAAAATGAAAAAATATAAAATTAATTTTTCAATCGTGCTTGCACATTTGTTCGATGCATCAACAACATATGTTGCTGTAGAATACTTCAATTATTACGAACAGCATGTTTTGCCAAATGCTCTAAATCAGCTATTCGATACATATCTTACTTTATTTCCTATGAAAATTATAGTCATCGTTGCAGTATTATACATAATCGATCAATATTTCGATGACTTAACTATAAAAAATCTATTAAAATTAACAGTATTTGTATTAGGATTAGCCCCAGGTTTGAGGAATATTTTGACCATAGCTATCGCTACACTATAAGTTAAAATTAATGAATTTTTAGAGTCCTCTCTATTTTTTAAAAATTTGCATGATTTTTTTCATGCATATATTTTCAATTTTTTTATCTTCTATTTTTTTCTTCTTCTAATTGATACTACACCTAAACCTAAACTTGCAAATGCCAATAATCCTAAAGGGTTTCCAGCTGCATTGGTCATAACAACTTTTTTAGCAGGATTTGTCTTAATGTCTGCTATTTCAGTATCGTTTTCTACAGGTTTTGTATCATTTTTTGGAGGTTCAGTCTCATTGGTAGTGTTGTTTGTTTTGTTCTCTTGAGGAGGAATATCAGACTCTACAAAGAACCATCCTAGGAAATCCTGAAGGTTGCCTTCTCTGCTTGAGAAATACTTGAATGTATAATTCAATTGATGTGTATCGTTTAAAGGAATGGATCCCTTGTCATCATATCTCAATCCGCCATCATATAATTCATTTATGTGGTCGATTATGGTTTTGTTTACATAATTGGCGGTGTACCATCCAGCGTCCGCTTGTCCAAGTATGTCCCAAATTATCAATTGTCTGCTTGTAACGTCATCAATCTCTTTCACCGGCTTTCCTGTTTTAGGATTTATTGTATGGTGAGTCAAATCAGTATCTCTATAGTTTATGCTGAAAATCTTTATTTTTTGTGCCTGTTCATCTGTAATCACATCAGTTGATGTCAGATTCTCTTCAACAGCATAAACGGTGTCGATTTCAGGGACATCCATACCTTTCTGTACACAATATGACTCATAATTGTCTCCTTCAGTTTCAAATGTCACATTATTGCAGTCTCCACTACTTGCATTTGCAACAACGGTTGCATTGGTAGCAAATGCAGTTGGAACTGCTAATGCAGAGATTATTACAAAAAATAGTAAAATGCTCATTACTCCGTAAAATATTTTCTTTTTCATATCATCACCATTTTCAAAACGAATTATTTAAATAATATTCATTATTTTAGAAATCCTTAACCAAGTTTAATATATCTTAGTGGGTAATTTCAATTTTTATTCAGAATTATATTTAAATTTTATTATTTTATTTTAGATTTTTTAAAAAAATTGAATAAATAGAGCATAATGTATCAGTAAAATTAAAAAATAAATTTTGTAAAAAAAGTTTATTAGAAATATAAAAATTAGTAAAAATTCAAAAATAATAAAAAAGAAAATTTTTAAAATTAAAAAAAGTTTAGCTATTTTTCTCAATAGCCAATAATCTGTTGATTGAGTTGATGATCGCTACTACACTTGAGATGATAACGTCCTCTCTAGTAGCTCTTCCTGTTGCCCTATGGCCCTCTTTGTCTGAAATCATTACAAAGGTTTCTGCCAATGCATCAGTACCACCGCTTACCGCTTCAAGTCTGTACTCTTCAAGGTTAATGTCAACGGTTTCCTTTACGAGTGACTTGATTGCACCGATAGCTGCGTCAACTGGACCCACTCCAATTTGAGAGGTTTCGATGACTTTTCCTTCAATTGAAAGCCTTACTGTTGCTGTTGCAGATACTGATTCTCCAGTCATTACACTCATTCCAAGTAGCTTAATGTACTCTTTGCCACTTGTACTCAATTCAGTAATTGCAATGGATTTCAAATCCTCATCAGTAATGCATTTTCCCTTATCACCAAGTGTTTTCACTTGATTGTAAATGTTTTCGAATTGCTTAGGACTCACTTCTATATTGAACTCTTCCAATTTAGACTTGATTCCAGCATGGCCGGTATGCTTTCCAAGTGCAATTCTTCTTTTGTGGCCTACAAGTTCAGGTGGAATAGGCTCATAAGTGGAACTGTTTTTCAATATTCCATCCACATGGATGCCTGATTCATGAGCGAATGCATTCTCTCCAACGATAGGTTTTGTAGGAGGCATCTTAATACCTGTTATGGATCCTATGAAATTGGAAGTGTCATAGAGTTTGGTTGTATCCACACCGATATTTGCGCCGTAAGCTATCTTTAAGCTAACTACAAGCTCCTCTAAAGAGGTGTTTCCAGCTCTTTCACCAATACCGTTTATTGTACAATGAGCCTGATTTGCCCCTTCTTCAATACCGATGATTGAATTTGATACGGCAAGTCCAAAGTCATTGTGGAAATGAAGACTTATGGGAACGTTAATTTTCTTTCTGAGTATTCTTATCAAATCTCTTGTAGTGGATGGGACTAAGATTCCAACAGTGTCTGGAACATTTATTATATCTGCTCCAGCACCTTCAACGCCTTTATAGAATTCTATTAGATAATTAAGCTCTGTTCTTGTAGCATCTTCAGCTGAAAATTCCACAGTAAGGCCGTGGTCTTTAGCATATTCAACCGCTTCAATCGCTTGATTCAATATCTCTTCCTTGGATTTTTTCAGCTTATAGTCTCTATGAAGTGGGGAAGTTCCGATAAACAAATGTGCATATGATAAGTCAGAGTCGATTACTGCATCGATATCCTTTTTCAATACTCTTGCAAGACCGCACAAATTGGATTTGAATCCTAATTCAACCATTCTTTTTGCAGCCTTCCTTTCACCTTCTGATACAGTTGGAAAACCCATTTCTATAGTGTCCACTCCAAGTTCATCCAGCTTTTGAGCTATCTTTATTTTCTCATCCACTGTTAAGGCGATGCCTGGAGCCTGTTCTCCATCTCTTAAGGTTGTATCAAAAATTCTGATCTTATCAGGGATTTTTAATTCTTCCTTTACGTCATCAATGTTTATTGCATTCATTTTTCCCTATCCTTTTTGATTTAATAAGTATAATAACTATAATAATATTATAATATAATTTATATTCTTAATTTTTTATTTTTTAGTATTTATTATTTTTAGTAATCTAATAATTATCCAGTGCTGTCTGATAGTTTCCATCCAATTTTATATAAGGCTCTGCCCTTTTTACAACAACACCTATCCTTTGAAGCTCTTCCAATTTTTTAAATGGTTTGTTTCTGCGTATGGCCATAATTTTCCTTGCAGATTTTGGACCAATTCCAGGAACCCTAATCAAATGCTTGTATGATGCATAATTTATTTCTACAGGAAAAATGTCCATTTCCCTTGCAGCTAAAATCTTTGGATCTTCCTTCAATGAAAGCTTGTCGTTTTCGTCAAATACCAGTTCCTTCACATCAAACTTATAATCGCTGATCAATGCATCTGCATGATACAATTTTGCAGTTCTATCTGTATTGCAGGACTCCTTGTTCTCAAATTCAGTACCTTCTACTGGTGAAAATGCACTGAAATAACTACGTCTCAAGTCCACTTTTTTATACAGGCTTTCCATTCTTTTGAGGATTTCAAGGTCTGTTTCATCGTTTGCACCAACAATCAATTGTGTTGTATGGCCGGATTTTGCAAAACTCGGATTCTTTCTTGATATTTCATTCATCCAATCAAGCCTTTTTAAGATGTCCTTGTTGTAATCCTTTGTGCTTGTGATTTCATTAAGGCCATCTTTTGTAGCGGCTTCAATGTTCAGGCTCACCCTGTTTGCCAAGCTCATGGCCCTTTTGATTGAATCCTTTGATGCTCCTGGAATGATTTTAAGATGTATATAGTCATCATAGCCATAATCCTTTCTAAGGATTCTTGCAGTTTCTATGGTCTTTTCCATAGTGTTGTCTATTGTATCTCCAATTCCTGAACTTAAAAAGAGACCATTTACATAACCGTTGTTGTAGTAGTGAAGGAATGCTCTTGAAAGTTCTTCAGGACTTAATTCAAGACGAGTGAAATTGCGTTTGCTTTGGTTGATGCAGTATTTGCAGTCGTTTTTGCACTTGTTTGTCATCAATGTCTTAAAGAGAGGTATCTTGCATCCATTATGTCCTGTAGCATGATAAATCCCAGGAAGATTCACCTGAGAGCTCTTGCTATGGCTGACATAATCGCACAGATCATATTGTGCGCTATCTGCCAAAACCTGCATTTTCTCTAATGTAGACATGATTTACCTCTTTTTAATAATATCATTTAATTTAACTTATTTTTTAAATAATATTATCTTCATTGTCATTTATAAATATTAACAATATATTATAGTAAATTATATTATTGCCAATTTCAGATATTTTAGAGGAAGCATAATATTATATTATTAGAACTAAAACTAAAGAAACAATGCTCAATATTCTGCTTTCCTTATTTCCGCCCTTGTTTAGTTTGTAGTTTATGCATATCATCATTGCCACTAAAACCAATAATGCAATATTAATTAGCTCTTTGATTATCATTCTATCACCTTTAAGAAATCTATTTTTTTGATTAGGTAAGGTTTATATATTATAGGGAATAAATTTAAACTCAAGAAATAAGAGAGAAATTAATCTCCCTTATTTTTGAGGATGTACAAGTTCAATTTTGTACAATAAGACTTAAAGTACCAATAAGTACTTGTACATCAATTTTGCCTATAATATCATCACCTCCCAGTAACAAATTTTAAGATTCTATTTTTCAAAACAAAACCTATTTTAAACCCGTTACATTTTAATATTAATTTTTAATGCTTATATTGTTTAAATAAGAGCATTTGATAAGTATTATTTACTATATCTAATGTATAGTAAACTATTTTAGATTTTAAGCATTTTTAGTTTTTATTTATAAACCATATCTATTTGCAATTTACAATATTTTTTTTAAAGCTTTTTAGTCTTTTTTTAAACAAAAATTATTACTTTTTTTAAAAAAATCCCTTATTTTTATTATTTTTATCAAAAATCAATTAAAATTTAAAATAATTCATTCTAAGGATAAGAAAATTATATATAAAATATATGCTAATTTAATATTATGAAAGTCGTACTAGCTGGAACTGGAAGTGCTGTTGGAAAAACCACTATTTCTACAGGAATCATGAAAGCACTTCAAGATGAAAATGTTCAACCCTTTAAGGTTGGCCCTGATTTTATTGATCCTTCTTACCATACTATTGCTACAGGCAATGTATCAAGGAACTTGGATTCATTTTTCATGGATGAATTTCAAATAATCAATTCATTTGAAAGGGCACTTAAGATATCCAAGTCAAATATGGGGATTATTGAAGGTGTAAGAGGCCTATATGAAGGTATAAGCCCTATTAGTGATATAGGTAACACTGCCTCAATTGCAAAGGCTTTAGATGCACCTGTAGTTCTTCTTATGGATTCAAGAAGCTTGGTGAAAAGTGCTGCAGCAGTTGTATTGGGCTTTAAGTCTCTTGACCCTGATGTACGTATAGAAGGAGTTATCTTGAATAAGGTCAAAGGTCAAAGACATTTCAAAAAAGCTAAGGAATCTGTTGAAAAATTAGCTAATGTTCCAGTCATAGGCGGAATTCCAAGAAATGAAGAGATTTCAGTGGAAGAAAGGCATCTTGGTTTGGTCCCAGCTCTTGAAAAGGAAAAGATCAATAGGAATATTGAACTTTGGGGAAATATTGCTGAGGAATATATAGACTTGGATGCTCTAAAGGATATAATGAAAACATCCAGCAAATCTGCTGTAAAAGACAATAAGGATAAAGCTATTGAATCAATGGAAGATGATTATAATTATGGCCATCGTGTTGATTTATCCATTCATGAGGATGAATTCAATAGGGAGCATAATGAGGCAATAAATCTTGAAGTCACTAATGGCTCCAAACCTGGAGAGCTATGGAAGACAGGCAATAAAGTTCCTCTTAAGATTGGTGTCGCTATAGATGAGATATTCACATTCTATTATAAGGAAACATTGGAATCCTTAGAGGATAATGGGGCTAAAATTGTTCCATTCAGTCCATATAAGGATGAGGAAATTCCAGATGTTGATGCCATTTATATTGGCGGAGGATACCCTGAAGTCTTTAAGAAGGAATTGTCTGAGAATGAATCCATGCTAAAATCCATCAATAAATTCCACAAGGAAGATAGGCCAATATATGGTGAATGCGGTGGATTGATCTATTTATCAGAATCTATTGACGGCTTAGGAATGGTCAATGCAATCCCATACAGTGCAGAAATGACTCCTAGAGTTCAAGGATTGAATTATGTTGTAGCAAGATCCAATAGGGATAATCTCATATCTGAGGAAGGTGACATTTTCCGTGCACATGAATTCCATTACACTAAACTCAACATTGACAGTACAGATGATCTTGTATTTGATGTCCTTAGAGGCAGAGGTGTATTGAATAATATGGATGGAATCAGCATTGGAAACACTTTAGCTAATTACATTCACATTCATGCTTGTTCATGTCCTAACTTTGCATATAATTTCACTAAAAATATAGCCGAGTTGGACTAAGTTTTATTTTTTTCTTATCTCTTTCTTCTTATTTTTTTCTAATTTTTTCGCTGATTTAACTTTTTAAAATTAGATCTTAATTTTTATTTTAATACTTTTTCAAGCATGATATATTTTTTCATATTTTTTATTTCCATGAAATTTTTTTAAAATTTATTTTAGTATAATGTATACGATTTTTTCTTCATTTTTTTTACAATATACAAAATTTTCGAATTTTTGAAGAGATTTTTCTTATAAAAAAGTATTACTTCATATTTCGGGAGGATTTTTTCCTTTTCAATTTTCAAATTTGAAAATCTATTTAAATTTATTATTTTATTTTGAAACTTGAGTTTTTTTAGCTATTTTTTTAAATAACTATAATTAATCTTTATTTTTTTAAAATATTTATTTAAACTATTTTTTATATCAATTTTTTCAATGCCTTTTGTAACTTTTTGTAGATACAACGTTAACTCAATGTTATTACATGCTATATTTTTGTACATTTATGTATATGTATTCCATATTTTTCCTACTTTTTCTAAATTTTTAAATCATGGCTAGGATCTTCAATTTTTTCAATAATCTTCATGTTAATATCATTTGGGATTCTGCAGATTTTTTGAAAATTTCATTTCAAATTTTGTAACTCAAATTTTACACTTGAAATGGTACCAGCTATTTTTTTCAGATTTTTTCAAATTTTCATATTATCTCAAAAAAGTGATAACTCAAATTATCATAGCTAAATTATAGATGTAATATCATTATCACTCATCGTCATTTTTTTATAATTTTTTTCAATTTTTTGAGTTACAAATTAATTTTTTTTATAGTTTTTTAAATTAAGTTTATATGCAATGAGTTAACATATATAATAATGTTGATAATTTTTTATTTTATGATTATATTATCAATTTAAAAAAATTTCTTTGATAATATCAATTTTTTCAATACGAAGGTATTTTTATGTTAGAAAAGGAAGTCAAACAATATAAGAGAGGAAACAGTTTCACTTATCGTATCGACCTATCAAAAAAAGATAATTTTGAAGGTGGGGAGAAAGTAATGATTCTTAGGATAAGTGAATATGAATCTTACCTAAATGAGATCGATGATCTTAAAGCAAAAATTGACGATAATAAAAATACCATTTCAGACTTGAAGCAATCACGCAGTGAAGCGGATTCTTCCATAAATGAAATTATGGAACAAAGGAATCAGGAGATTTCAGATAAGAATAAGGAAATCATGGACCTGGTTGAAGAAAACAAATCTGCCATTGCAAAATGCTATGAAATTATTGATGAAAAAGATCAGCTTATCAAACAGGCTAATGAAGAGATTAGGCTTGAAAGGGCTAAGTCAGATTTAGCGATGCAAAAGGCTGAGGAAAATCTCCTTGAAGAGAGGAAAAGACATGATGAACTTGTTTTAGAAAAGGACAAGGAATTGCATAATGTTAACTAGCAGCTTCAGGACAGCCTTAAGGA
>NZ_CALDKF010000014.1 GCF_937898925.1 uncultured Methanobrevibacter sp. | reverse complement strand
GAGATAATATTGAAATCACTCCTGTAAAAAATGAAATAATCGGCATTATCTCCATCTCATCACCATATTAATAAAATAAATTAAATTATTCAATTTGATTAAGTTCATCTAAGAATTCTTCAGGGTCTAAATATCCATCAATTTGATAAACAAAATCTTCATCTCCACTTACAAATACCATAGTTGGAGTCCCATACACATTATAATAACTTGCTATCATTGGATTTTTATTTACATCCACAATAGTAGGGATATATTTTTCATTTATAACATCCTGAACTTTAGAATCAGTCAAAGTATTTTCTTTAAGTATCTCACAATAAACACAAGAGCTTTGATCAAAAATAATCATGACAGTTTTATTTTCCAATTTAGCATCTTTTAAGGATTGTTCTAAATCAAAACTCACATTTAAACCATCAATATATTGATCATCATAAGCATTTTCTGCACTAACAGATACGATAAATCCACCTATTAGAAATAGTGTAATGAGTGAAATTATAAATAAATTTTTTAATTCCATCTTTCATACCCCCAATATAATCTAAATATACTTAGATTTTATAATAAATAAAGTTTTTTATAAAAAGAGAAAAATTGAATAAAAATTGAAAATAGAATTGACTGAAAAAATGAATAAATTAAAAATATAATAATTAAATTATTCTAAACTTACAAAGTTCTTAAGTATGTTCAATCCTGGAACTCCACTTTTTTCTGGGTGAAACTGGGTTGCAAATACATTATCCTTTGATACAGCAGCAGTTAAATCAATGCCATAATCAACAACAGCAGACAAATTGCTATCATCATCAAGCACTGCATGATAAGAGTGTACAAAATAAAAGTCCTTGCCATCAACACCATCTAAAATAGGGCATTCCTTAACTTGCTTCAATTGATTCCATCCCATATGAGGAATCTTTCTGCCTTCAGGAATCTTAGCGACATGACCTTTGAAAATGTCAAACCCTTTTACACCCGGAGACTCTTCACTTGAGGATAAAAGCACTTGAAGACCTAAACAAATCCCTAAAAATGGCTTTCCATCATCAATATGTTCGAAAATCACATCCTTAAAAGGTTCGATGTTTTCCATAGCTGTTCCAAAAGCGCCTACTCCTGGAAGAACAAGATGTTTAGCATTTGCAATCTCATTTGGATCGCTTGTAATTATCGCCTCAACACCTATCTTCTTAAAGCTATTGGAAATGCTTCTAAGATTTCCACTTTTGTAATCAATAATTGTAATCATAAAATTACCTGCAAATTTTGAAATTAAATAATTTTTAAGTTAAATATATTAAACTATTTTTTGAAAAAATTATTCCATTATTTAAATTAAAATAACGATTAATTAAAATGATAGTTAATTAAATAAATACTAATTTTATTCAAGCTCCCATTCAATAACTGAACGTATCATCATACCAAAGTCTGAATCAACTATCTCATCTACACCTAATGTCTTAGAATGAGCATCTAATTCAGCAATGACATGTGAGTACCCCAATTCATTAAGCGGTTGGACAAGTCTTGGACCATCTGTAACAGCAATGGTTTCACAGTCAAGCTCTTCAACATACAATGCATGTGGAACTCCTGCAACGATCACAAGGTCTGGCTTGATTTCCTTAAGGTATTCCTCTGCATTTCTTGGAGTGATTGGATATTCATCAAGACCACCAGTGATGCATTCAATATCAATTCCAGTATCATTCAATTCTTTAGTAATATTAACTGCATGCTGTCTGATTCTTGGAAGACCAATGTTTTCATCTAAATTAGCAATGAAATGAAGATTTTCAATATCCTTATTAGACTCTGCTCCATCAACAAGTGGAGAGAAATCACAATTTAGAATGTCTGCAAAGAGATATGAGGTTTCCTTTTTAGCATTTAATACAAATGCTACCTTTTTGCCTTCTTGAATCGCTTTAACAATAATCTTTGCTACTTTTTCCTTGCTGTCTCCGAAATTAGGCTTGATGTATTTTCCTTGTGCCATTCCACGAGTCTTTTCAACATGTGTTGCAAGCCTTAGCATTTCATTTTGACGGTCCGCTTCCTCTTGAGGAATTACACCATACTCTACAGCAGCGTTAAGCACTGCAATAGCTCCTTCTGTATTGTCTCCTTCACCGAAACCACCATGGGATTCCACTGGCAAGACAACACAATCAAGGCCAAGGTTTTCAATTGGCTCCTTTAAGTCTTCACCAATGATCATACTTGCACAGGTTCCTACAATACCCATTAATTTTGGATTGAATGTATCATAAGCCTCTTGCAAGGTTTCCTGAAGCTTTTCGCCAGCACCTAAAATAAAATCATTTTCAGCCATAGCTGTTGTGACAACTCTAACCCCATCACTTTCAAGGAGCCTTCCTGTTCTAAAGCAACAGCCATGTGGCCCATGCATAACAATTACATCAGCATTTAAATCTCTTAAAGTGTATAAAGAAGCTGCTATTGGACTTGGACGTGGATGCATCATTTAATTCACCTAATAAATAATAAAATAATCTTAATATATTTTTAATTAATCAAAGTACTTTTAATGTGTAACAATCTTAATAATATCTCTGTCTTGAAGCTCATAATCGCTTGCAATTCTCATGCTCTTTCTTGCATCTACTGCATGCATGAACTTATCACCGATATCTGTGTGAATGATATACGCAAATTCACGAGGAGTGGAACCCTTAGGAACTAGGAAAGCATCTGGGAGCACATTTCCCTTTTGGTCTGTAAGCTTATGCTCATCTCCTACTGGATAGACAACAATCATGTCTAAAAGATCAAAGACTGCAGTGTTCAATGCCTCTTGAATACCAGTGCTACCGTAAACATCAAGAATATTGGTTTGGATGTATTCCAAAGCCTTGATTTGGTTAGCATTTAATTTGTCCTTTTCAAGGATTTCAAAACTGCTGTCTCCAGAAATGTATGAAATCAATCCTGCTCTTGTAGCATTCATAAGTGCAAGCTCGGATTCAGCAGATGTTGGAATTACACGAGGATATTTCTCTTGCATTCTTTCAATGTTTTCACGTGCTCCAGGCAAATCTGCCTTGTTTGCAATTACAAGGGACGGTTTTGCAATATTCAAGAGATTGCGTACAAATTCAATCAAGTCTTCATCTTCCCATTTGCCGTAATTAGGATTTACAGTTCTTAATGCTTCGATTACATCTTCAATTAGGATACCAGTACCAGATAATTGCTCGAAAATGACTTTGGAAAAGTCCAAGTGTTCAGCTTCAACCTTACGGATAAGCCTTACCCAGTTCTTGCTTACGAGTCCAACCATCCACCTGACTATTTCAGGCTCTAAAAACTCAATGTCTTCCAATGGATCATGTGAACCTGGATCAACAGGGTTTCCTTCTGCATCAGTAGATCCTGAAGCATCAATTACATGAATGAAAACTTTAGCTTGCATCAAGTCATCCAAGAACTTGTTTCCGAGTCCTTTTCCTTCGTGAGCTCCTGGAACAAGTCCTGCCACATCAATCAATTCTATTGGAATCAATCTTGTTCCGTCAATGCATTGAGAGTTGTGTGGATTGCATGTGACATTCATTTCCTTACATGGACATTCACTGATAACATGAGCAACAGCCTTGTTTGCATCTATTGTTGTAAATGGATAATTAGCCATTTCCACTTGAGATGCAGTGGCTGAATTAAAAAATGAGGATTTTCCTACATTCGGTTTACCTGTAACTGCAATTTGAAGCATAATATCATTCCTAATTATTATAAAATGTAAATCTAATTAATATTTGATTTTTGTAATTTTTAAAAGATTAAAATTAGTTTATTTGTTTTTTAAATAAACTTATATTATTATAATACTTTATTATATCTATTTTACAAAGTATAAAAAATTATTTAAAAAATAGCATATGAATTTTAAAATTTGAAAAAATAGTAGAATAAAATTGAAAAAAATAAAAAAAGAAAATAGCTAAAAAGCTATCGTTTTAAAATTTAAAAGTTTAATTAACCTATGTATCTGAGGTCATCTTGAGCTTGTTGTGGTGCTTGTTGACCCATTGCCCTTTGAAGCATTTCTTGCTCCATTTGTTGAGCTTGGCTAATCATTTCACGAATTTCTTCAGCTTTTGCTTCTAACTCTTCAGTACTTACTTCGAGTTTTACAAGAATAGCTAATTTTTGTAATATAGCTTCAGCCGCTTCAGCATCAATGAAATAACCAGGAGTTTTACCCATTAAGCAAGCTCCTTTCATTCCTCTGAGTCTACCTAAACCTAAGAATAAACCAGAAGCACCAACAATACCGCCATCTGCAGATCTGATTTCAACATCTGCTTCCTTAAGCATTTCAATACGCTCTTCATCAGTAGCAGCACCTAAAACACGGCCTTCAGTACCTTCTACAGGTTGACCAGTAGCAAGACCACCTAAAGTGTAAAACTCTTTAGCCCCTTTTGATTCAACGAAGTCAAGGATAGAACCGCAAAGTTCATATTGACCTTCAGGTGCTAAAGCTTGACAATTACCTACTAGAAATATGAAATCCCTTTCATCTGCACCAGCAGACTTCAAGTAATACATTTCATTTGTCATATCCTCTACGACTCCCCCTTCACCAACAAGAACTTGTGGAGGGAAGTATGGAGAATAGATTTCTACAAATTTAGTAGCATCAAGTTCATCAATAACATGATCAATTGCTAATTTTCCTACATGACCGATTCCAGGAAGTGCTTCAATAAATATAGGATTGTTTAAACTAACTTCTTCTAATACTTTAAATTGAGTTGTTCTCATAAGATCACCTTTAAGAACATTTTATAATTATAATCAATAATCGTAAATCAATAATTTAATCGTGAAATCCATAAAAATAGAAAAATAAAAAATAGAATAATGGTTTTTAAACTAGCAATAGCTTGCTAATCAAAAACTTTTATTCCTTATTAAGCATCTCTTTCTTTAATTGTCTACGATATTTACCATACTTATCCTCAATGGAAAATTTTGGTGGGTAAATCACTTTAAGTTCACCACCGCAATTTGGACATTGGGATTTAAGTGTGTAAATATTACAAACAGGACACTTTTTCATTTTCATTTTCATCTGATTCACTAATTAATTTTCAATTTCACGTAAGAATTCTCCAGTTCCATCTGCATCTTCTACAATAGCAATAGCTTTTTCTGCTGCTTCCTTCAATTGCTTTTCAGCAACCAAATAATCAGTAGAAGTTACAGTGATTCTGTAACGAGGAGCTCCAACACATTGAACTTCAATGTTTTCAGCTTCTGCTGCCATAAGTGCTTTCTTAATAACCTCTACACCGTCTGGGTTGTAGTTTTTAATATCTACATAACCGCTGATGTGAACTTCAGGAGGTTGAATGTTTTTCTCAGCAACTTCAGTTATGGCATCAGCCCACTCTTGGCTAATTCCCTCTTCAGTAAGAGTTTCTGCCCCTTCTTCAGAAGCGCTTTCGAATGCACCGTAGATATCTCCAAAGATATCCATAAGTTCATATCCCACTTCATCGTAAGCGGTATCCAAGTCTTTATCTAAAGATTTAGCAGCTAATTCCAAGAATTTTTCAGCTTTTTGTTCAATTTTCCATTGTTGGATCTTTTTAGTCCTTTGGTCTTCTCTGATTCTTTTCAAAGAAGCGTCGACATGACCTTTTTTAGGATTAACTCTTAAAACACGAGCAACAATCTTTTGATTTTCTCTTACATGATCTCGAATATTCTTTACCCAACCAGAAGAAACTTCAGAAATATGAATGAAAGCTTCCTTGCCTGCGTATTCTTCCAAGTTAGCAAATGCACCATAGTTAACAACTTTGTAGACAGTTCCTACAATAAGTTCTCCTTCATCTGGCCATTCTTGACTTTTTCTTACCAATTAAAACACCGAAATAAAAACAGTTAAGATATGGTTAGAATAATTAGAATAATCATCATAACCAATCTTTATTCTAAGATCACATAACAGCCAATTACATATTCGGCCAAAATAGCGTGTTTTGATAGTAATTGACTATTAATAATTTTAAGCTTATTGTAAAACTTCATCGATGTGAGCCATGATTTTAGCTTTTCCACCACGGGATTTTACAATAGTTTTACCGCAGATGATACATTTAACATCAGAAGCTGCACGATCGAAAATGATTTGTTCGTTATCACAATCTAAACATTTAACTCTTAAAAAGTTTCCTCTTCCATTACTTGCCATACAAATCACCTAGTTAGATACCCATTCAGGTTTTCCTACTCTGAAAGATTTTCTGATGTGGGATTTTCCACATTCTTTACATTTGTATCTTAAATCTAATTTTTTAACCGGCTTGTTACCACCTGGTAATGGTCTTGGATAACCTCTGTACCCTGCAGTAACTCTTCTGAATTGTCTTTGTCCCCATTTTAATTCACTAGCTTTTCTCTTTTTGGAAGTATGCACTTCATGCATAGTGTGTTTTTTACAATGTGGACAGTAAGTTCTTTTTTCTTTAGGCATTTTCATATTTTTCACCTTTAATTGATTTCTCTGTTAAAAGACTTTTAGAACTTAATTAACAGATTATATAATAAATAATTACAACAAACCACTTGGAACTGTTTAGGTTTCCATTTAGCATGAGGATAAATTATAACATACTAATAAGAACATTTTTCAGTTTCCTACGAGCATGAGAGCATCTACACATTCTTATAAAAATATTTTTACACTCTTTCATAACCCTATTCATTCATAGGATAAACTAAATTGAAAGTTTAAAACTATAAAAAAAGATTTAACAAACTGTAAATCTTGGAATCTAATAATTAAAAAAATATTTTAAAATAAGAAAATATCATATTATTATAGATACATTAATTATATATGATTATTATCTATATATAAATCTTTGTATATTATATATAAATTATAAAAAAAGTTGAAATGATGATGAAATAAAATTAATAGAAATTTAAAAATTTAATATTTTACTAAACTTGCCTTATTGTTATCAATGAGAATCTGAGCAGTTATATTTGGCAAGATAACAACATCATTTGCCAAGAAAGGACCATAAACCTTTCCATCAATTCCTACCATTTCACCGACATCTTCACTGATGACAACAGTTGCATTTTCTATTTCATCTCTAGCAAATAATCCTCCTCTTGTCTTATCAACTGGTTTTTGAGGAGCATCATCCTTTTTAGCACCATCAATAGTACTGTCAATAGCATCATCAATAGCTTTATTAAAACCATCAGTATGGCTAACCTTCTCCTTAGCATCAAGGCCAGATGAAAATCCTAATTCAGATTGTCTGGATTCAATCTTCGCTGAGGCATCATCATTAGTTTCTGCAGTCTCTGCAGTCTCAACATTATCCTGTGCCTTTTCTTCAGCATTTGCAGTTTCTGCTTTTGGCTTTTTAGGTTTTGCAAAAATAAGATTGAAGTCATCCTCACTTGGAGCAGCATAACTGGATCCTGCAGCTATTGAATTATAGTAGTCATCATCATAATTAGGTTCCAATTTATCCAAATCTACAAATTGACTATCTGGATTTTTGTAAAAATCCTCTGGACTAGTGGAAACAGGACTCTCAGTTTTAGTCTCTTCTTCTACATTGGATTGAACTTTTGAGGATTCTTCAGGTTCTCCAACCTCTTGAGTGATAGCAGGAGTTTCTTCAGCTTCTTCCACTTTAGTTTCTTCAGTTTCTTCAAGCTCTTGAGCATTTTCTACAGTTCCTTGGCCAGGATACATTTGATTAGCTACCTGCTTATCAATGTTTTCATAAGTTTCATCAGTGATGACTTTTGCATTCTTGATTTGGTTTAACCTATCTAAAACCTCATCAGATTCCCCAAGAGCATCTGAAATCTCATCTTCCATAGAATCGGAAATGTCACTTTCATCTTCAACGGAACTATTGGATTCGTATGAATCCTCTACAAAGGAGCTTTCTTCATCCTCATCGAAATCCTCGTCATACTCTTCATCATCTTCATAATTTCCTCCTATAGCAGTTTCATCACTATATTCATCTAAGGAAATTCTATATCTGTGGTTTTTAAGAGCATCCATCAATGAGAAATATAATGTTTCCTCTTCAGGCGTAAGGTTTAATGGAGTTGTATCCAATAGGTCAAATTGAGGATTGTCCTTCTTGAACAAAAGAAAAGATCTGTAGATATTGTTATTGGCTGCTTGAGTTATCTTGGATTCTCTAAGCTCACAGATTTCAGTGGCAATTCTTTGAGCATTATTGAGTAGCAATTGCTCATTTCCAAAAGGATCACTAGCTACAGAACGCTCTAAATCCCTAATGTAATCACGTATGTGTTTATAAAAATCATTATCCACTCTTGCTAGAGAGGATTTGTTACGTTCTTCCTTTTGAACTCTGCGTAATACCTGAAAAAAGTCGCCTTGCATAAGAATCATAAATTTGAAATAAAGTCACCAAAACTTAAGAAACTAAAAATTTGACTAAAAATTTAGACAAAAATTAGTTAATACTGATCGTTTTAATAAAGTTAATAATGTATAAAAAATTTAAATGGTGTAAAATAGCTTAAGAGCTATAAAAAATAAATAAAATAAATTAATTTAAGAATAAATTAATTTATTGACTTTAAAAAAGCTTAAATCTTTTCTTTTAGTCTTCAGATTCTATTCTTGGAGCGAGTAAGAAACTGAGTTCCCCATCTTCAGATACCATTTTAAGACTTAAGGTCAATGGCATGTCATTTCCAAGAGAGATAGTTGCGATTTCAGAGAATTTGTCAGCTTTAAGCATTTCTCTGATTTTTTCTAAAGAGAAAATGGATTTAGCTTTAGTGTCTATTTTTTCACCATGTAAATATTCAATGTTTGCATCTCCAAACTCACCTTCAGCAGATGCATAGAAGTTTTCTTGATCTACCATTAAAGTGATTTTATCAGAGAAGATATCCATATCTTGAATTGAGTCTTTTAAAAGTGTGAAAGGAATCTCAAATTCAGTAGGATAATCCAATGAAGGAGGTGCAGGAGAATCATATTCTATATCAATCAATCTGATTTTGAAAGTTCTTGTAGCTTCACCAACAAAAGTGAGAATAAGATTTCCTTCATCTAATGACATTAAGACACGGTCATTAGATTTAGAACGTTTCAATACTTTCATTAACTCATCTGTGTCAATATTGATCTTTTCCGGTTCATCGCAAATGAACTCATCAAATAAACTGGATTTAAGTTCGAGATGAACAAAAGTAATATGACTACGGTCTAAGGCATCTAAACGAAAACCTTCACTGTCAGTTTGGATTTGTACTTCATCTACAATAGATGAAATAGCATCAAAACTGGTTTTTAAAATACTAGAATCACTTAACTCTGCTTTAAACATTAAAAATCAACTCTTGATTTAATTTTAAGCATTGATTATTTATTTTATAAATTAAAATAGCTCATATCAAGCCAATTTTATTTATAAATAATTATTAAAATAATGCATAATTTAATTTTTTTAAATTCTTGAAATTTAATAAAATCATATTATTTTATTATAATATTATATAAGTATCTAATCATTTATAAATCTAATCAAAAGTGAAAATTTTTTAATAAAAAATGAGAAAAATATTGAAAAGAATGACAAGAAAATTAAAAAAAATATTGAAAAAATTTTAAAAAAAGTGTGAAAAAACGAGCATATAAGCTAAGTAAATAAAGAATAGAGATGGAATTTTAAAAAATAAAGAAAAAATAAATTTAAGAAAATTAATGTTTTCTTAAACTATTATCAAAATTGGTACCTTCAATGATTCTTCTTTTTTTCTCTTCCAATTCTTGGGCTTTTCTTTCCTTTTCAGCCAATTCCTCTTCACTTAAAGAATCGCCATCAAACTTTGACAAGTCAACAGACTTTTTGAATTGAGGTTTAGAACTTTTAGATTTTTCAAATATATCATCAGAATCATCTTCGAAATCATATTTTGAATATTTGTCTTCTAAACCATCCATCTTTTCAGCCTCTAAATTGGAATCAACATCTTCAACGATATCTTCCTCAAGAGAATCCCCTTCAATAGCTTCCTCTACAGACTCATCCACAGGTTCATCTATAGATTCTTCTACTGGCTCTTCAATATCCTCATCAACAATCAATTCATCTTCTTCAATTAAATCAGAGTCATCGGCAGGAATTTCTTCGGTGATATCTTCAGGGATATCTTCAGAAATCTCAACAACTGAATCATATTCATCCTCATCATCAAAATCGTATTTGGAATACTTATCCTCCAAATCAGAATCATCAGATTCTTTGTTTAATCTTGAATGAATGGGAATGATCTCATCGGAATCATCATCAGAGTCATCATCAGTTTCATCAATGTCATCTGAAAGTTCTGTTGAATTGGCATTTTCATGCTCTTTAAAAGAAGATTGATTTTTTTGAGATGTTAGATTTGAATCAGAATATAAAGAATTGATATCATCATCAGAAAGTTCTTCTTCCTTGTCATTCTCAAATAAATCTTTAGAGGAATCAACAGATTTGTCATTATCGCCGTTTTCGGAAAAATTAGAATCTTTTTTTCTTTTTAAGACACTAAAAATAGCATCGAAGTCTTCACGAGTAATACCGTCCTCGCTTATTTCATCATAATCAATACTCTTAATGCTGTTGAACGTATCGATAATTAACGAAGACTTTGAAGAAGAGAAGAACTTCAATAAAGAAAATCCAATAATAATAAGTCCAATAATTACCAAGAAAATAGCAAGTCCTGCAGTTTCACCGGATAAAACATTATCCACAACACGATCAGAACTTGAAGCATAATAAGTTATTCCAATGATTAGGATTGCCAAACCTACAATAAAACCAACAATGGTTAAAAGTGTAGAGGAATCAAAAATATCTAAAGATTTTTTAGAGTCAGAAGATTTTTCCTTGTTATTTATCAATACACCTTGAGCAGAAGATTTGCCAATTTTCTCTTCTACATCCTCATCTGCTAATGCAACATCACTATCTTTTATAGTGATAAAGGAATCTTCATCATCAATCTCTTCATCACCATCAGATGATTCGCCAGCCTCATCACTAGCTTCTTCATCGATAGAATCAGTATTTTCTTTTAAATCAACATCCTCAGTTGATTCAATAACATTTGCTTCGATGGAATCATCTAAATTAGGATTAATTATAACTCCTCCTTCAATAGATTCATCATCAAAAGCATCAGATTCATCTAAATCTCTGTATTCATTATGAATAGGAATGATCTCATCCACATCGTCTTCAAAGTCATTAGAAACTTCATAAGATTCGTCATCTTCAAATTCTAATTCCTTAAAAACCTCAGAGATGGATTTGGATTTATTGAATCTAGTTTCTTTATTAGAAGAGGAATCATTAGCTCTGGGAGCTGACTCATCGTTTCCCTTGGAAACATCTTCTAAATTACTATTTTTTGAATTAGTCATTTTATCTCCTTACTTAAAAATACTAAGAATACTCACTCATCAATAATTAACACACCATAATACCCTTAGTAAAATCGCTATAAATACGATTAAATGAATAATAAATATAAAATATTAATTTAAAACTAAAAATTTAAAAAAATGATTAAAATTAATTAATCATAGCCTCTCCATTTATGACCGCATTTTTCACAAGTGAAGAAACGAGTTGGAGCTTCATCTGCACTACGGGTTTGAAGCAATTCGTATGAAGCACGATCATGTCCACATTTAGGACAAATTTCTCTTACAGTAGAACGTAAACCGCTTTCATCTCCTCTCATTATAACGGTTTCCTTGGATTCCACTTTCTTTTCAATTGAATATTCGGCTTTATCCACTTCAGATGAATCATAGCCGCAGGTGGAACATTTCAATACAATCTGTTTATCATCTTCCTCTCCTACTTCCTGAGGAAGAATCATGCCACCACATTTTGGACAAAATTCCATTATTTACCTCCAATATTTAAGATACTACTCTTTAAAAACAGAAATTAAAAAATTTTAAGATTAAATTTAAACACAATAGAAATAATGATTATGAAATAATGATTATAATCTCCAATAATTATAACCCACAACATTTACCTTTCATATAACAATTCAACTTAATTAAAATTTTAAAATTTAAGTTTTTTAAATTTCGTAAATGATTAAATACTTTATATATAACATACTTATAAATAAAGATTATTCAGTCATAGTATTTAAACTTAATTTAAAAATAGGGTAAAAAACGCCTAAAAATTAAGAAAAATTGTAAAAATTTAGTAAAAAATAATAATAAAAACAGATTGTTAGTAGATTGAAAAATACTAAAAAATTTACTATTTTTTTAAAAAAATTTATGCAAAAATCAGTTAGTTTTTTTAAAAAAATTGAATAAAATTAAATGTGGAAAATTAAGAAAAAATTAATTTTTTTCTAAATGTTCTTTCACATCACTTAAGATTGTTTCATGATCAAATGCAAGGCCCATTTCTTCCAAATCATCAAAAGAATATACACCAATATCCTTAGCATCATCATCTGCCTTTGCATCATCAAAATTGCCATGAGCCAAATAGACTATAGACACTGTATGTCTTCTTGGATCACGGTTTGGATTGGAATATACATTGAATAATTTTACTGATTCAATATCAATGGAAGTTTCTTCCTTTGCTTCCCTTATAGCAGCATCTTCAGTTGTTTCACCATAATCAACAAAACCACCAGGCAGTGCCCAACTGTCTTTAAAAGGGTCATTTTTCCTCTTGATGAGTATGAATTCATGATTTTCATTATAAATAAAAATATCAACAGTCAATGATGGAATCTTATATTTAATACTCTCACCCCAAATAAAAATAATAAGTAAAATTAATAATTCATCGAATTTAAATAAAACCCATTAAAACAAAATCATAAAATAAAATTTAAAAAATGATAGAAAATAATAAAAAAAGATAATTAAACTAAAAAATAATAAAAATAAAAAAGAAGAAAGAAATCAAAATTAGATTCCTTCAAGCAATTCCTTGAATTCAGCAGTTTCTTCTTTTAATCTTTGAGCTGCTCTTAAAAGAGAATCTCTTGGTCTTTTTGTTCTTTTAGTCTTAATGGTCATGATAGGTTCACCGGTAAGAGGGTGATCAATACCATAAACAGCATATTCTACATCATTATCTTCCATGAGATATTTTCTTAAAACATTACAAAGAGAGTGGTTTTCTCCGTGAATAATCATTTCGAGTTCTAATTTGGTATCTTTTACAACTTCAATTTCCATGTTATCTTTTCCTTAAAAATTAAATAAACAAGTACAAATCTGTATTCTAATTAAAAATTAATAATCATAATTTTTAGAAACTTTTCTTTTTTCCTTTCTATCACATACAGGACAGTATACTTCAGATTCATTGCAAGGATCCATAAAGGTTCTGCATCTGGTACACATAGCCTTTACAACACCGGAAGTAATGTCTTCTGTGTTCAAATCAAGGTTATCTCCCATGATTTTAACTACTTTAGCTTCAATTAAGTCTCCAATTCTGAAAGCGTCTGTAAGCTTATCGATGTAACCAGGGGTCACTTGAGAGATGTGAATAGCTGCCAAATAAGGAAGAGCCAATTCACGTCTTGTTCCTTTTTTAGCATAGATAGTTATTAAAGCTCTTTGGCCACGTACATCTTTTACCTCACCGTATACAATATCTCCAACTTTCAATAGGTTTGGACCACCAGATTTTGATATTACAGAGATTTCCTTTTCATCTTCATCAATCAATACATTTCCAGGAACACCAGATTTTACACTTCCATCATCTTCATATGCTCCTTGACCTGGTAAAAACTGTTCACTTACACTTAAAAAGTCACCAGGCATTACAAAATCTCCAGATTCCATTTTCATCTAAACACCTCATAACAGGCAATTACGCCATTTTCAACCTTGGGCAATTTTGCCAAGTTCAACATTTTATAATTCTGTTTATAAAACAGGACAATCATCCGAATAATCCCATAACTCCGTTTATAGAATTAGGATAATAAATCCGAAATAAATCCCATAATTCCATTTATAGGATTTATTAAATTATGAAATTAAATTTGTATAAATTTTCATCCATAAAATTATCAATTGTTTATATGTAAATTATTTATGTTTTTTAGTAATATATAAAAAATTCGGTTTTTAGAAATAGTTTTGAAATTATAGAACAAATCTAATTATTCGAAAATAAAAATTGATTTAAAAATAAAATAATAAAAATAGGAAAATAAGTAAAGGAATTTGATTCCAAACTTATTGATAATATCTATCTTCAAACAATATTTCATCAAGTTGATATTTTTCCCATTCCCTTTTGTTTAAGACAATCTCTAACTCTTTAGGAGTTATAACTGGCTTTTTATACATTTGAGAATCATCAATAGCTATTCTAGGACATGCAGTTACAACAAATCCTTCAAGTTCCATATATGGGAGCAATACATCAGGATTTACATGGTCCATAAGAAGAATATAAGCCTCCATTCCCTCATCTTCAAGAAGCTTCTTGATTTCCTTTGCCAATTTCATCCTGTATTGGCCCTCTTTTGAGGAAACTATAATTCCCCATTTTGTAACCTCCCGTGCCTTCACTATTCTTGCAAATCTTATTCTCAATATCCGGTCTGCATAGGCACTCATTTCACGGATGTCTCCGCTATAAGGATCAATAGCTAAAACTGGAGCTTTTGTAAATAAATAGATTCCTAAGGGATGGAAATTGCCACTGCCAATGAATAGGTAAACATCTGCTCCCAAGTTCTTTACAGAAGCGAAATTGCAACCTAAAACCTGACCTTTTCTTGTGCTTCTTGAAGAGCCAATAACAACTTCCTTGCCGTTATCCTCTAAAAAGTCCACTATCTCATCAAGCAAATGCAAGTGCTGTGCAGTTGTTGCAATAGCTATTTTGGAATAAGCCTCCAATTGTTCCAATGCCTCTTCAAGGTAATCCTTGATTTTAACATTGGCTTTAGCTTCTATAAACATTGTAGGAATGCTGTATCTGAGCGGAAGAGGAGTATGCCCATAATGAACAATGAAATCCACTATCCCATTCATCTTTCTGTCTGAAACGTCACAGGCTCCAAAGCAAGGATCTGCTGAGACAATTACAGTAGCTTCAGTTTGCTTTTCAATTTCCCTTGCAAGAGCTACAGCCTGCATCTTAAGTCCTTCTGGAAACTGCAATCCCACATTCCTAACATTCAAAGAGTTGATTTTCTTTATAACTCTCTTAAGCTCCATATCGTATAATGCCATTTTATCAACTAAAATCAAAATAATTTAAAAAAGTAAAATATTAAAATCCATCAAGTAGACTAATCCATAAAGATTAGCCTTAATTAGACTTTAAAAAATTTAAAAAAAATAAAAAATTAAAAAAAGAAGAGGAAATTATAACAATGAATCAGCTACAACTTTTCCATCAACAACATCCAATTTTACAAGAGTCTTGATGTCTTCACCGGTAGCCTCTTCAACAACACCTTTACCTTCACCTTTTTCTACAACAACAACAGTGTCAACCAAGTTTACACCAATTGCTTTCAATTCATTGATTACAGCAGTAAGAGTTCCTCCTGTACTTACTACATCATCCACTAAAAGGATATTGTCTCCTTCATTCAAGTCATTGATGTATAATTTGGAAGTTGCATAACCAGTTGATTTGACGATTTCATGTTCTCCAGGCAAACCGTATTGTCTTTTACGAATAACGATGAATGGAATGCCGGTCTCCAAAGATAATGCAGTTGCAATGTGGATACCCATTGCTTCAACACCTACAATCTTATCGATTTTAGACAAATCTAAAATTTCGTCTATCACTTTAGCAATTTCCTTTAAAACTGCTGGATCCATTGCAGGCACTCCGTCACTGATACCGTGAACGAAATAATCATACTCTCCTTTCTTAACAACTGGTGCCTTTCTTAATGATTCTACTAATTTTTCAAGCATTTTTTAACCCTCAACTACGATAATATTTACCTTAAACATAATATTCAATTCAAATTTTAAATTAATGATAAAAAATAAAAAACTTAAAATCAAATTTATGTATCTATATCAATAATTTTATAATAAAAGATAAATAAACTTTTATATAATATTAATTTATACATTAAAGTTAATAAGATAAACTATTTATTTGTTTTAAAGTGCTGAAACAAAAAATAGCATTTTAGAAAAATTAGCTGAAATTAAAAATAAAAATAAAAATAAAAAATAATAAAAAAATAAGATTACTAAAACAATAATTATTAATCCATTATGAAAAATATCGGAGAGATATTATGTCAATGTTAGGAAATTTAGGAGAAAACCTTACAAACACCATGAAAAAATTGGCTGGAATGAGTGTTATTGACAAAAAGGTTGTAAAGGAAGTAGTCAAAGACATTCAAAGAGCTTTAATCCAATCAGACGTAAACATCCAGCTTGTATTAAAATTATCCAAAACAATCGAAGACCGTGCACTTAATGAAGAGCCGCCGAAAGGAATTACCCCAAGGGAACATGTAATCACAATTATCTATGAAGAAATGGTTAATTTGCTCGGTAGTGAAGCTAAAGAGCTTGAAATCAATAAAAAGCCATTCAAAATATTGTTCTTAGGATTGCAAGGTAGTGGTAAAACCACCACAATCGGTAAATTATGTAAATACTTGCAAAGAAAAGGTTTCTCTCCAGCAGTTGTATGTACCGACACATGGAGACCTGCCGCATATGAGCAGTTAAGGCAATTGACTGAAGACTTGCAAATCCAACTTTATGGAGACCCTGAAAACAAGGATGCATTAGACCTTGCAGAAAAAGGTTTAAAACAGTTTAAGAATCAAAAAATCATTATTTTCGATACTGCAGGTAGGCATAAGAACGAAGAGGATTTAATTGAGGAAATGAACAAGTTGGATAAGATCATTGAACCTGATGAATCCATTCTCGTTATTGATGGTACAATAGGCCAACAGGCAGGAGAGCAAGCTAAAGCATTCTCACAAGCTACCGATATCGGTTCCATAATCATTTCAAAATTAGATGGTACTGCTAAAGGGGGAGGAGCTCTCTCTGCAGTAGCTGAAACCGGTGCACCAATCAAGTTCATTGGTACTGGTGAAAGGATCGATGAGTTTGAAGCATTCGATCCTGAAAGGTTCATTTCAAGATTATTAGGTATGGGAGACATCAGAAGCCTTATCGAAAAGGCTGAAGAGGTTATCGATGAAGACATCGCTACAAAAACCATGAACAATATGCTTAGCGGAAAGTTCACCCTTATGGACATGCAAAACCAGTTTGAAATGATGAACAGCATGGGCCCTATGCAACAGGTCATGAACATGATTCCAGGTTTAGGAGGCAAGATTCCTAAAGAGGCAAGCCAAATGACTGAAGACAAGATCAATGAATTCAAGATCATCATGTCTTCCATGACTGAAGAGGAAATGCTCAACCCTAAAATAATCAAGACTTCCCGTATTACCAGAATTGCAAGAGGTTCTGGAGTAGACGAGAACAGCGTAAAGGAACTGTTAAGATACTATAACAATACTAAAAAAGCTATGAAAGGTATTGGACGTAGAGGAATGGGCGGAGGAGCCATGAATAGAATCATGGGCCAGTTCATGAAATAAACATTCCAAAAACCAAACTAAACTACTTTTATTTTTTATATTCATTTTTTTAAAGAGAGATTTTAATGAATCAGGAAATACTTAATAAGGCTGAAGAATTAATCAATTATGCAAATGGAAATATCTGCAATCATTGCCTTGGACGTAAGTTTTCAGATTGCGTAGAAGGAAATGGCAATGAAGATAGAGGGATTAAAATTAGAGAATCCCTAAATTTGGAAGCTTACGATGGAGAATGTGAAATATGCCACAATATCTTCAATTATATTGAAAATGATGTTCTTGATTTGGTGAATGAAAAGATAGATCTCTTGAAAGTTGAATTTGACACTTTTGTTGTTGGCTGCAAATTGCCTAAGGAAATAGTTGAAAAGGACCAGGAAATCAGCGATAAGTTTGATTTTGATGTTGAAATCATCAAAAAGGAAGTCAACAGGGAAATCGGCAAATTGCTTGAAGCAAATCTCAAGCAGAATGTTGATTTTGATGGAGAGGATGTTCTTGTGATGGCTGATTTTAGAAGAATCCTAAAGGAAGACATTGAAAATCCGGTTAAAGTCCGACTTCAAATCAATCCTATTTTTATTGAAGGAAGATACAGAAAGCTTGTTAGAGGCATCCCACAAACCAAATGGCCATGCACTAAATGTAAAGGAAGAGGCTGTGAGGAGTGCAATTTCACAGGAAAGCAATACCCAGAATCTGTAGAGGAACTATTATCTGAAACTGTCTTAAAGCACACCAATGGATACGAAGCTAAGTTTCATGGTGCTGGAAGGGAAGACATTGACGTTAGGATGCTAGGTACCGGCAGACCATTTGTGCTTGAAATCAAGGAGCCGAAGGTTAGAAAAATAGACCTTGAAAAGATATCTGAAGAGGTTGCTGAAGTCGCTAAAGGAAAAACTGAATACCTAAATCTTAAGTTTACCGAAAGGAAAAGAAAAGCTGAAATCAAAGTATCCTCACCAGACACCTATAAGGTTTACAGAGCATTGGTCAAATGTGATGATGATATAAAAGAGGAAGATTTGGAAAAACTCCAAACACTCCATATGATTCAACAAAGAACTCCAATAAGAGTTTCCCATAGAAGGGCAGACAAGATTAGAGAGAAGGAAGTCAAGAGCATTGAAGCCAAGTTCATTGATTCAAAAACCTTTGAAATGATCATTAAGACAGAAGGAGGATTGTATATCAAGGAACTTATCTCAAGTGATGATGGAAGGTCAAATCCTAGCGTTACTGAAGTTCTTGGCACACAGGCAATCTGTGCAGAATTGGATGTGATTGAAGTTGGAATTAAATAATTCCAATTTTAAAATTAAAAAAGCTATTTTTTAAAAATTTAAAAATAATTTTAAATATACTTTAGAAATCTTTTAAAATATTATAAAATACCTAAAAAACATAAACTTTATTAATATCTTAAAATATATAGTTTATTACTATCAAAAATAGAAGATTGGATTATTGCTGAAATCCAGTCACTAAAATTTTATGATATTTTATAATATTTTTGATATTTTTTTCTTTCAATATATAAAATTTAGATATGTTCTAATCAATTAAACCTACGGTTAGGGCTAAGTCTAAATAAGACTTATATATTGGCTTTTACAATGAATAGCTAAACCGAAGGGCTTAAGCTATGATATTCAACTTAAATATCATACCTGGGCTACTAGCTATTTAAAAAGATATAAAATGATGGGTTTTATATTTTTACCACAAAATTAATTAAATATTAAAGAGGTATAAAAATGCAAAGATCCAGAGGATTTAAAAGTAGAAGTAGAAAAAAATTGACCAAAAGAGTAAGACCTGGTCGTGCAAATCCAATTACCAGAAGAATTCAACAATTCGAAAATGGTGATATGGTACACATTATCATCGACCCAAGTATCCAAAAAGGCCAACCTCATTCCAGATTCCATGGAAAAACCGCTAAAGTAGTGGACAAAAAAGGTAAAGCTTACATACTTGCATTAAAAGATGGTAATAAAGCAAAAGAATTAATCGTTACTCCAGAACACTTAAAATTACAAGAGTGAGTACAATGATTGGGAAAAAAACATTAGAAACAGAACCAATACCTGCAGCTAAAGTGAAAGAAATTCTTGAAGAGTTTTCAGAAAAACATGAACTTAGTTATGAACAAAATTTAACTTTAGCTCATGTAACTAATCTAAATAAACTTTCCCTTGAAGATACTGAAAAATTAATCGAAGAACTTGAAGCTTATGTCGACCACAAGCAAGCTGTTCGTATGGCAGATATTGTGCCAAGAGACATGGCGGACTTAAGATTAATTTTCGCAAAAGAAAGAAATGCTCCTTCAAACGATGAAATGAAGGAAATTCTTGAAATTTTAGAAAAATATGATATTGAAGAGGATTTATTCTTATAAATCTCTTTAAATCAAATTATTTTTCTATTTTTATTCTTCAATGCAGAGATTACTTTTTTAACAATTTTTACTACTTTTAACTATTTCTTATTTTTTATAAAGAACAATTTTACTATTTTTTAAATATTTTTTAAATATTTTTTAAATTTTTTTAAGAGCATACTGTTTTTTCATTCTTAAAATTTTCATTGAACTTCAATTAATTTCGCTATTTTTAACAAAAAAGAATAAAATTATAAATATTAATAAGTTTAAAATATACTAATATTATATTAAAAATTAAATAATAATTAAAAATGAATTATTAAAAAATTAATCGTAGAGAATTAGCAAAAGAAAATAAAAGAATATTGCTAGAACTAATAAACATTTAAAATTAAAATGAGGTGAAAATATGGATAATCCAAACATTGATAATCCGAATCCAAAAAAAGAGGAGTACGTAATTATTTTAGATTATCTTAAATTTGGGTATGTAAATCCAGAAAGACCAACTGCTCATGGCAAACCTATTGCACAAGCTATTGGAGTAGACAAATTCACATTAATAGAAGTTACACCTAAAGAAGGTGTTGATTTAGATATTCATGACAAAGTCTATATAGGATCTGGAAAAAGGGATAAGGTTAATAGAGTAAAAGGATTATTAGACTTTGAAAACTTAACTGCAACCAGTAGAATCGAATTGGAATATGCAATTAAGGAAATCATTTTAGCTCATGAAGACATTTATGTAAAATTCTTCAATGAAATCGATTCACTTAACATCAAAATGCATAAATTGGAGCTAATCCCAGGTATCGGTAAAAAGCACACTCAAATGATTTTGGAAGAGCGTAAAAAAGAACCTTTCAAAAGCTTTGAAGACTTGAAGGAAAGAGTTCCTCTCCTTGGAGAACCTGTGGATATGCTTGCAAAAAGAGTAAGGTTAGAACTTGATACAACTACCGTCAAAAGAGGTAAAAACAAGTATTACATGTTTACCCAAGTTCCTTCCAGACACCCTTCCAACAGAAAGAAAAGATTCAACAAAGGAAGAGGTAGAAACAATAGGGGCAGAGGTAGAAGACCTAATAACAGAGGCAAAAAGCCCCAAAACAAACCAAGTTCCGAAAACAAGGAATAAATTTCCATGAGTGAAACTCTAAAAAGAGTTGAACTCATTTTTCTATTTTTTTATTTTTATTTTTTAACTAAATCATCAATGATTTTCAAATACGATAAACTACTATTTTAATGGCTAAAAAGGTGATTGATTGACTGAAAAAATATCCTTAGCTAAAGAGACTAAACAAATATTGCAGGAAAATGGGATTATTTTAAACAAGAATTTAGGTCAGAATTACCTTATAGACGATTTCAAAAGAAAGAAAATCATTGAATATGCAAAGCTTACTAAAGAGGATACTGTACTTGAAATTGGTCCAGGTATAGGTACTTTGACAATTGAACTTGCCAAGAAAGCTGGAAAAGTAATAGCTATAGAGCAAGACACCGCTATTTTTAACATATTGAAGAAACGTTTGGAAAAAGAGAAAATCGATAATGTAAATCTTATCAACGGCGATGCCGTTAAGGTGGATTTCCCAGAGTTCAATAAAATCGTTTCAAACCTTCCTTACCAAATATCATCCCCTATTAGCTTTAAGTTCCTAAAGCATGACTTTGACCTTGCAATCCTAATGTATCAGAAAGAATTTGCAGATAGGATGAATGGAAAAGTGGGAACAAAGCAATATTCCAGACTTTCTGCCATGCTATACTTTAAGGCAAATATCAAGTTCCTAACAAAAGTTTCTCCTGAGTCTTTTATACCATCTCCTAAGGTAGACTCTTCTGTTGTGGAATTAAAGCCAAAGGAAAACCAGATAGCAGATGATGACTTTAAGATCTATTCAAAAGTCGTTAAGGCATTATTCCAACATAGAAACAAAAAGGCACGTAATGCATTGATTGATTCAAGGCATATAATTGGCTTTAAAGACAAAAAAGAATTGAAATCCATTTTAAACAATTTGGAAGATGAGAATCCAAGAATCAAGGAATTATTATTGGAAAGAACAATCAATCTATCTCCAGAAAGCATTATGGAACTATCTATTTTATTAAAAGAGCATATTAACTGAGGCTTAAAATGAAAATGGGAAAATTTGAAATTGAAACAGATGATTTGGTTTACATACCTTCAGATGACACCTTTCTATTGGCTGAAAATCTTGAAATAAAGGAAGGTCAAAGCGTTCTTGAAATAGGAACTGGATCAGGCCTCGTTTCCATGTATGCAAGTCTATTAACAGACGATGTTACGGCAACTGACATCAACTTCAACGCCCTTGAACTTGCAGAGAAAAACTTCAAACTAAACAATATCAACACCATAAAACTTGAGTTCGGTGATCTCTTTGAACCTGTAAAAGATAGGAAATTTGATGTTATTCTATTTAATACTCCATATCTCCCTACTGATTCAGATGACATTATCAATGACGATTTAAATTATGCATTTGACGGGGGATTAGATGGAAGGAAAGTTATTGATAGGTTCATAAAAGAAGCACCAAATCATTTAAATGATAAGGGAATTATACAGATGATTCAGTCCTCATTATCTGACAATGACAGGACCTTGGATATGTTTGATAGAAATGGATTTGTTGCAGAAATAGCTGAAAGCGAGACGTTCTTCTTTGAAGAGATTGTCTTGATAAACGCTTACAAGATCTGACTGATAAAATGAGTTCAAACAGCCACAAATTAAATAAAAATCTGAAAGTTTCAGAATTTAAGGAATACTATTTTTTAAAAGAGGAATTGAAAGAATTCTGCAGAAATGAAGGATTAAAGGTTAGTGGAAGCAAAAGTCAACTGGAAGAAAGAATTATTCACTATCTGGATACAGGAAAATCCTTAGATGACAAAAAACATGCTCAAAACAAACCTAATTTTCAAAAATCCAATCCAAATAAAACCACTGACTTTGAAGAAATCACATTGGATTCCATTTTAGGTGAAAACTTCAAATGTAGTGAAGACAAAAGGGAATTCTTTGAAAAGAAAATAGGAAAAGGATTCAAATTTAAGGTAAAATTCCAAAAATGGTTAAAGGCAAACCCAGAAAAGACATATCAGGATGCAATCAATGCTTATTATGACATTCAAAACTCAAAGGAAAAAAACGAAATAGAAAAGCAATTCCAATACAATCAGTACATTAGAGATTTCTTCAAGGATAATGATGATAAAACTTTAAATGATGCCATAAAATGTTGGAATTATAAAAAGAGTTTAAAAGGCCATAACAGGTATGAAAAATCAGATTTAGATGCTTTAAACTAATCTAATTAAACCAACCACTATATTAAACTAAGTAAAGAATATATTTAAAGGTTTAAAAATCATATTTATTCATATAATCTAGCAAAATTAATCAAAATCAAGAGGGAATGATTATGGATTTAGAGGAGAAAAATTCAAAAGAAATAGAAGAGTTTCTTAAATCAGAAGGAGCAGAAGTAGTAGGTTTTGCTAGTTTAGAAGGTATAAAAAACGTTCCTAAAGAGTATCCGAATAGCATTTTAATCGGAATTCCAATAGAAAAGGAAGCATTGAAAACCATTTATACAGATGATCAGTCCAAATATGTGGAATCCATGAAAAGTTTAGCATTGAAGCTGAACGACATAGTTCTTGAAGGTGAAGACTACATCAAAGATCATATGAATTACAATGCATTGGCAATGTCTCGTGAAAGAGTTGCAAAGGATTTTGAAGGTTTGGCAAGCAAAATCCCTCATAAGACAACTGGAACAAGATCAGGGCTTGGATGGATTGGAAGATGTGCATTGCTTATAAGCCCAAAATATGGGGCTGCACTTAGATTATCCACAATTCTTACAGACATGCCTATTAAAGTGGGAACACCTATAGACGACTCATTATGCGATGACTGTACAGAATGCCAGGATGTATGCCCTGTTAATGCGATAAATGACGTGAAATGGGACTCCCGAAAAGAAAGGGAAGAATATTTCGATGCAGAAAAATGCTTTGAATTCATTAAATCAGAAATGCAAAGAACTCACGGCAAAAGCTTATGCGCCAAATGTGGTCTGGCTTGTCCTTACACTAAAGAATACTTAGGAATAGAAACCAACAGGGATTTGATTAAGGAAATATAATTTAAAATTTAATTAAAGTTTAATGAATTAATTTACTCCTATAAATAGGAGTTTTTAGGGGGTTTTACTATTTTTAATGGAAGTCCATTAGATTTTTACAAGCAAGAGCTGCCAAGATTCATGATTTTATCAAAAAACATTTTGAATTATTTGAAAGAGGGAAAAACACTTGAAGAAGCTTGCGCTAAGGCAGGTGTTGTTCAAAATGAGTTGAATATTTGGAAGCTTTGGGCAGATAAAGGTTTGCAGCCTTATGCAGATTTCTTTAGGGAAATTCAAAATTATAGATGATTTCAACAAGCTATGAAAATAAATTGCAATTTGAAAAAATATTAAAAATAAAGTTTAAAGAAAATAAAAAAATATAAAAAAAATATAAAAAAATTAAAAAAAAAGAAAAAGAAAATTTATTTAAAAATAAATAAATTTATTGGATTTCAGCATTGAATACCAATGCTGCAGGTCCTTTCATGAATGCTCCGAGTTCTCCGTCTTCTTCATAGACATTAAACTCTAAGTCTCCACCAGGTAAGTGAAGAAGAACTTCATTATCAAAAAGACCTAATTTTACACCAGCAAGTGCAGTTGAAGTTGCACCGGTACCACATGCAAGGGTAACACCAGCACCACGTTCCCATGTTCTCATTTTTCCTTCATTTTTGCTTAATACTTCAACAAAATGAACATTGATCTTTTCTGGGAATACTTCATGGCATTCAATAGCTGGGCCGTATTTATCAATGTCTATAGCATCAACATCATCAACAAACAAGATTGCATGAGGGTTTCCTACATTGACACAAGTTGCCTTGAAGGTGGTGTCAATGACTTCAAGGTCACCGTCGACAAACTCCTCTGAATCTGCAATCATTGGAATTTGTGGAACTTTGAATGTTGATTTGCCCATATTGACCTTAAAGAGAACAGGTTCGCCATCTTCTACAGTGATTTCAATGGTCTTGATACCTGATTTGGTTTCAACAGTCATTGTTTCCTTTTCAACGATTTTATTTCTGTAAACAAAATCACCAAAACAGCGAATACCGTTTCCACACATTTCCGCTTCAGATCCATCTGGATTGAACATTCTGTATCCAATGTCTGCCACTTCAGATGGTACAACGAACAATACTCCATCTCCACCTACACCAAAGTTTCTGTGGCATAATTGTCTGCATGCTTCAGCTTTATCTGCCTCTGGAATCTGTTCCCCTTGGCTTTCATCGATAATAGGGAAATCATTACCGATACCATGCATTTTAGAGAATTTTAAACCTTTTAAATCTACCATTCTATCACCTTAACGTCTATTGTAAATGGTCAGGAATGGATTGTTTTTCAAAGATGTCATCGTAGGTTTGTGCTTCACGAATTACGAAAGACTCTCCATTTTTAACAAGAATCTCTGCAGGGAGAGGTCTTGAGTTGTAGTTGGATGCCATTGTGTAACCGTATGCACCAGCATTTAAAATACCTAAGATGTCTCCTTCTTCAATGTCTGGAAGAGGTCTGTCTCTTGCAAACAAGTCACCTGATTCACATACATTTCCTGCAACATCCACTTCTTGAGTTGGCTCTTCATTCATCTTGTTTGCAACAACAATGTGATGATAGGAGTCGTACATAGCAGGTCTTAAAAGAGTGTTGAATCCAGCATCCACACCGATGAATTTTCTGTAGCTTTCCTTTACACTGTTTACTTCAACTAAAATAACTGAAGCATCACCTACAATGTATCTGCCTGGTTCAAGGTATAAGGTAGGTTCACCCATGTCAAACTCTTCTAATTTTTCTTTGAATAATTTGACGTTTTCTTCTGCAAAGTGTTCCAAGTCAAGCAATTCCTCATCAGGAGTGTATGGAATTCCTACTCCTCCACCGAAGTCAATGAATTCAAAGTCAATTCCTGCTTCTTGGTGGACTTTTCCTGCAATGTTCATAGTGGATTCAATAGCTAATTTGAATGGTTCTGGGTCTAAAATACCTGAACCGATGTGAGAGTGCATACCTACAGGTTCAAATCCTAATTCTTTAGCTAATTTGTAAATCTCTACAGCTTCGGTTTCCATAATACCGAATTTACTCATTTCTCCACCAGTGATACAGTGGCCGTGGTGACCAGCACCTACCATAGGGTTTACTCTGAATGAGATTTTTTTACCATTAGGATCAATGCTTTCTGCAAGTCTTTTAAGTGCGGAAACTGAGTCAATGTTCAAGATTACATCTTCACTGTTTACGTAATCCATTTCATCGTTTCTGATGTTGTTTCCTGTGAATAAGATTCTGTCTCCAGAGAATCCCATTTTTTTACAGATGTAAACTTCTCCAGGAGATACAGCATCAATGCAGCATCCTTCTTCCTCAAGGATTTTTAAAACAGCGATGTTTGTATTTGCTTTACAAGCATAGAATACTTTGAATTTAGGATAAAATTTAGTGAAAGCATTATAGAATCTGTTGTAGTTGTCTCTAATTCTTTCTTCATCAATTACATAGATAGGAGTACCGTATTGCTCTACTAAATCGCAAGCATCAGCACCGCCAATATCTAAATGGCCTTTGTCGTTTGTTTTTATGTTTAAATCCATTTTGCGCCTCCGATAAAACTAATGTATAATGAATAATTATCTTCGAATAATTATCTATAATAATCTAAAAATAAGTTTTCAATAAATATCTATTTAAACTAATATATAAAATTATTTAAGGAAATCGATTAGCCGACTTGAGAAAAATATGAAATAAACTATTTAAAAAAAGGATGAAAGCCTACCTAAGGTAAGAGTAAAACTAAGAACTTTTTGTAAAATTCGACTGTCTAAAAAATCATTTATTCAACAAACAATAAAATCATTTGTATGAATAGAATTAATAACAATAAAAATTGTTTGAAATTAAATTCCATGATTTTTCCTCCTTTTTATCTGAAATGGTATTCTTTTTAAGGTAGTGAAACCTAAAAAATAATTTTTAAATGGCTATTAATAAATATAACGATTTTATGAACTTTAAATTTAAAAATAACAATTATATTGACTTAAAAATAGAAAATTACATTTATATTGAAAAAAATAATTAAATTAAAGAATTATAAAAAAAGTAAAAAATTATCAAGGTTTAGTGAATTCAAAAGAATTCAAAAACCTTACCATTTCAGATAATTGGAGATTTACTCAAAGAGAAAAACTCCTTAAAAATACTTTAAACATCATAATATATAAATCTAATCAAAGTTAAAGACTAAAATAACGAAATAAAAGCAATATTATAATCTAATAGATTTTCATAGGTGAGAAAATGAATGGCAAAAAAGACTGGGGATTGACTGTAAGAGGAGTAGTTAAAAAGGAAGATAAGATATTAATCCTCAGGAGACATCCAAAATCAAGAAACAATCCTCATAAGTATGAACTCCCTGGAGGAAAAGTGGACCCTGGAGAGTTCTTTGATGTGGCATTGATAAGGGAATTCAAGGAAGAGACTAACCTTGATGTTAATATAGAAAGCTTGTTTGAAGTTGTGCAAGATGAATTCATTAGCAGAAGAACAAACCAACCTATAAGTACAGTGCAATTGATGATGAATCTTGAAATACTAAGTGGAGAGCTTCAGATTAGCGATGAGCATGATGATTTCAAATGGGTAGACATTGAAGAATTGAAAGAGCTTTACAATGAGGATATGCTTACTCCTACACTTAGAAAAACTTTGGAAAAAAGAGATTTTGAGATTTGAATTAATCTCAATTATTTTTTTATTAATCTACATTAAACTTTTTTTAAAACAAGCATATTATTTTTCATATAAGCGTTCAACATAAGGATTTAAATAAGTTTGAAGAACCTTTACAATAGGCCCAATTATTAGAGCAGAAATGATTGTTCCTTCACGAACTCCTGCAAGGTATCCTAAGAATACAATTGACAAGATAGCTGCAGTAAGTACAAAGCTTGTGTCAACAAATGGCTTTACCTTTGGAAACTCCTTTTTTAGAACCTTTGAAATGGCTACGATTATTCCATCAGGAGGAAGATAAACCACTTCTGTTTGAACCTCAAGCATCACACCAAATGCAACCACTAGACAACTTAAGAGAAGTGTTGCAAATTGACTTAAATAATCTGCAGGATTCAGGAAACTCACCAACATCATTGAAAAGTCTATGGAAAGGGAGAAGATTGTTCCCACAACTATCTGCAAATACTGTCTCCTTTCAAACCCACTTCTTAAAAGGATTACCTGAACAGCTATAAAAATAACGTTAAAGATCAAGCAGACAGTTCCAACACTCATTTTCAAAATCAAGCTTGAAACATAAGGAAGGCAAATTATTGGAGAAGTTCCTAAATTAGCCTTGATGGATATCGCTGCTCCTAAAGATATGAAAAATAGTGAAATTAAATAAATGACATATCTTGAAATCTTTTTTATTTGCATAAAATATAGTTTGCTTTAGAATACTTAAATAATTTTTTAAAAAAATAAGAAAATAGCAACTAAAATAAGAAAAAAATAAGAAAAAATAAAGAATTAATAAAAAAATAAAGAAAAAAGAGAAATTATAAATTATTTAAATTTAAAACAAGTGCTCTCTTTTTTGGAGTAACAGTTATTGCAGCTTTGACAAATTGAAACTCCATCGCCATTTGCTTTCCAATCAGCCAAGAAGTCTGGCTGTGCTACAAATGGCTTAGACATGGATAAGAATTCTACTTTTGAATCATTTAAAACATCATTCATTGATTTCATATCCCTCATTGAACCACCTAAAATGATTGGAACATCCACTTCATCTATTAACTTATCCACATACACAAGGAACGGATTTCTATCATTGCCATCATAAAGATAGGATATTGTCCTTGCAGTCAATTGAATGCTATCGACACCTGCCTTTTCAAGTTCCTTTGCAACCTTGATACTTTCTTCAGGAGTCATTCCATTTTTCCTGACATCCCAAGGATTTATTCTGCAACTGACATGGAAATCCATAGTCTTTTTAAGAACCTTGATTATCTCTGAACAGATTCTTACACGATTTTCTGTATTGCCACCATATTGGTCTTTTCTTTGATTGAAATAAGGATTTATAAATTTAGCAAGATAAAAATTGTTTCCAATGTCTATTTGCATTCCATCAAATCCTGCAAATGAGAACTTCTTAGCGGCCATGATAACATCTGCCTGAAGACGTCTAATTCCTTCCAAGCTAATGTCATTCGCTTCCACCTTTTGATTCAAACCATCATTATAATAAAAGAAAGCTAATTGGCCAAGAACCGGCACATCATGATTATGACAGATGTCTGTAATTTCCTTATAGTCCTTTACAAAACCTCTATAATTCACATTATTGCAGTACTCGGCAAATCTGTCTCTTGGATCAAATACAAACATTTCTGAATTGATTAATCCTACACCACTTTTAGCCATCTTTTCATATCTGTCAAAGACTTCACTCTTTAAGAATCCACCATCTTCGGTTTGTCTTTCCCAAGTTCCAGTTCTTACAATACGGCTTTTTAGCTTTAAATCCCCTAAACTACATTCATCAAATATATCCTTCATAATAATCACGATTACCTCTTAGAAAAATAAAATGTTAAAAAAATAAAAAGCGAGAAAAATACTAGTAATTGTATTTATCCTCTATCACTTGACCATCCTTGATTTTTATGGTTCTCTCTGCCAAAGCGGCAACACCATTGTCATGAGTAACTATAATCAAAGTCACATTATAACGCTCATGCATTTCCATAAGCAGATTCAATATCATTTCTCCTGTCTTTGAATCAAGAGAACCAGTTGGTTCGTCTGCTAAAATTATAGATGGGTTATTCACCAATGCCCTTGCAATAGCTACCCTTTGACGTTGACCACCAGACAACTTATTAGGCCTTTGCTTTTTCTTATCCTCCAAACCTACAGCGCGGATGATTTCACTTGCTTTTTCCTTCATCTCCTTATTTGACATTCCAGTAGGAAGCAGTGGAATCTGGACATTGTCAAAAACAGACAAGTTAGGAATCAGGTTATGCAATTGGAAAACAAAGCCTATTTTTTCCTGTCTGAATTCGCTTAAATCCTTCTCTTTAACAAGGTCAATGCCATCAATGTAGATCTTTCCTCTTGTAGGCTTATCCAAAGCGCCAAGCATATTCAAAAGGGTGGATTTTCCAGAACCTGAAGGCCCAATGATGGATACAAATTCCCCTTCAAAAATATCCAGGTTTATTCCATTCAATGCCTTAACAGTTCCTTTATCGTATTCCTTTACAACATCAAATAGGCTGATTAATGGCTCTTCATAATAATATTCCTCACCATCCTCACCGATGAATGTTTCATTATAGATATATTCATCATCAGGATATGCATTCTCATTTTCTATGTAATCATCCATAAAATCACCTATTCATACCTCAATGCTTCTGTTGGAGCAAGCTTGGATGCCTTATAAGCAGGATAGATTCCACCGATTATTCCAACGATAATTGTAATTCCAAATGCGAGAATGAATGTCTTAGGAGAGTAACCTAATGCAAAATCTGTAACATCAAACAATCTAAGGCCAACTTCAGGTATCAATATTCCAAATATTGATCCTATTATTCCAGATAAGGTTGTCAGTACCAATGTCTCACCTAAAATCATTGTTAAGATCTTTCTGGATTTCCAGCCCACAGACTTTAAAACACCGATTTCCTTTGTCCTTTCATAAACAGCCATGACCATTGTATTTATGATTCCAATTGCCCCTACAATGATTGCAAGAGCTGAAACTGCTAGGGTGGCAGTGTCCAATATTCCTAAAACATCATTAGCTATTGAAGAGATTTCCTCACTGGTCAAAGTTGTAAAGTTCTCATAATCCTCTTCAATTTTTTCACTGATTGCTGAATCGTTTACATCTTCACCTGTTTTTACAAGAATACGTGAAACTCCATCCTTATCTGTTATATCCTGCAAAGTATCCAATGGAACATAAATTCCACTGTCTACAAATGGACTTCCAGTCTCAAAGATTCCTGAAACATTAAATTCCTTGCCTTGTAAGGTAATGTCATCTCCACGGCTTACATTATTTAGTTCAGCGTATTCCGCTCCAACAATTGCATCTCTAGAGCCATTTTCATACACTTTACCGTCAATGTTCTTAATTCCCATCATATAAAGTTTCTCAGGTGCCAATCCTACAACAGTGGTTGCGAAACTGTTTCTGGAATCTGAACTGCCTGATTTCAGCCGATCCATATTCATTTCAGTGACCGTTAGCGAACCTGCAGCATCTATGACTCCAGTCCTATTTTTCATCTCTTCAACTATTTCACTGTCTATCATACCTGTGTTTGTGCTGACAGAACTGGAATTGCTGACAGTTATCTCAGCACCAACATCATTCAGCGAAGTTTGAACTGAGTCCTCCATTCCAGTAGTGATAAGGCCCAATGCCACAATAGTGGTAATCCCTATAGCAATACCAATAATGGACAATGCACTACGGGTCTTATTCCTAAATGGATTTTTTAAAATTAAATTAATGAATCTTATAATAACAACCCCTTATAAATAATTATTATTTTACTTTTTTAATAATTAAACTTAACTAAAAAATTATTGAATATTAAGTAAATTAAGTTTGAATAATCTGATAAAACTGATTAAAATAACTATTAAAAGGATTTAAAGCTTAAAAAAGAAAAAATAGGTAAAAATAGGAAATAATAGATAAATAAATAAAAAATGAAATAAATAAAAAAGAAAAATTAAAGAAAAATGAGACTGTTTAAAGGGAAGCGAATACCTTATCAAGTGCTCCCACAAGTGCATCAATTTCCTCTTCCTTAACCACTAAAGGAGGTGCAAACCTTAATACGTTTCCTGCTGTACAGTTGATCAAGAATCCTTCTTCAAGCATTTTGCCAACTATATCTGCCCCTTCAAAGTTAAGTTCCAAACCTACCAAAAGACCAGAGCCTCTTGCATCGGTGATGAAATCGTATTTCTCTTTCAATTCAGTTAATTTTTTAAGGAAGTATTCACCCATTTCCTTACTGTGCTCTACAAGGTTTTCCTCTTCAAACACATCAAAGACTGCATTTGCTGCTGCACCTGCAAGAGGACTTCCTGCAAAGGTTGTACCATGGTCACCAGGTACAAAACCACCAGCCACATCCTCTTTTGCCAAGAATGCTGCCATTGGGAATCCTCCACCAATACCTTTAGCCACAGTCATGATATCTGCATCTATTCCGAACAATTCATGAGCAAACATTGCACCGCATCTTCCGAAACCGGATTGAACTTCATCTACAATGATTAAGACTCCTTTTTCCTTACATAAGTCATTCAATCCTTTGTAGAACTCTGCACTTGCTACATTAACTCCACCTTCACCTTGAACAGGCTCAATGATAATAGCTGCAGTGTTTTCAGTGATAGCTTCCTTTACACTGTCCAAATTGCCGAATTCAACTTTCTTGAATCCTTTTGGCAAGTTTTCTGTGTAAGGTGCACTGTATTCTGGGTGATCGGTTACAGACAATGTCAAGAAAGTTCTTCCATGGAATGAGTCCCCACAGAATAACACTTCATGCTTTCCGCTGTATTTTATAGCAAGCTTAAGTGCTCCCTCATTAGCTTCAGCACCGGAGTTTGCAAAGAAAATTCTATCGAAATTTGTAGCATCCACCAATCTTTTAGCATAAAGGGTAGCAGGCTCATTGTAGTAAATGCTTGAAATGTGAATGAGCTTTTCAGCTTGATCTTGAATAGCTTTCACAAGCTTAGGATGATTGTGACCTAAACAGTTTACAGCAATTCCCGCCAAAAAGTCCAGATACTCGTTACCGTCAATATCCCATACCTTAACCCCTTCTCCATGGTCAAGCACGATTGGGACTCTGTTGAATGTGTTAATGAAATATTTATCTTCAATATCAATGATTTCTTGTGTATTCATAAATAAAAACTCCTAATTCTTAAAATTATTTAGTAAAATTGAAATGTTTAAATAATCGATTAATTAATCAATTGTAAAAGTTATAAATAATTTAACACAATTATATTTATAGTTTATAATATAAAAAAATAATTAAAGATTAATTAAATTAAAGACAATTATGGATTAAAGAAATATTTCAAAATAAGTGATAGAAAATATTCGGATTGATTATATGGCACAGATAATACTTGGCAAAACTGGACTAAAGATAGAAAAGAACGGTTTTGGAGCTCTCCCTATTCAAAGGGCTTCATTTGATGAAACCAAAGAAATCGTTCAAAAGGCTTATGCAAATGGAATTAACTTTTATGATACTGCAAGAGCATACACCGATAGTGAAGAAAAGCTAAACTATGCTTTTGAAGGATTCAATGAAAAGTACCCGAGGGAAAGCATAATAATAGCTACAAAAACCCAAGGGGAAAACAGAAAGGATATTGAAAAGGACATTAAAGTAAGCCTTGACAATCTTGGCACTGATTACATTGACCTTTATCAAATCCACAACCCATCATTCTGCCCTACTGAAGGTGATGGGAGCGGAGCATATGATGCATTATTCGATCTCTATGATGAGGGAATCATAAGACACATCGGCTTTACATCCCATAAGGCAGAGCTTGCTAAGGAAGCTATTGAAAGCGGATTATACGAAACCATCCAATTCCCATTTTCCTACCTTACAGGTCCAAAGGAACTTGCTATTGTTGAAATGGCAAGAGCAAACAATGTAGGTTTCATTGCAATGAAAGCAATGAGTGGAGGATTGATTGGGAGCTCTAAAGCAGCTTACGCTTACATAAATAGCTTTGATAATGTGGTTCCTATCTGGGGAGTCCAAAGAATGTCTGAACTTGATGAGTTCCTATCCTATATGAAAGATGAACCGGCTCTTGATAACGAATTGGAGGAAATCATCAAAAAAGAAAGAGAGGAATTGCAAGGAGATTTCTGCAGAGGCTGCGGATACTGCATGCCTTGTCCTGAAGGAATTGAAATATTCCAATGCGCTAGAATGTCCTTATGGATTAGAAGATTCCCATCAGCTCCAAGTCTCACTCCAGAGTCTCAAGAGAAGATGAAGAAGATTGAAGAGTGCACAGAATGCAGGCAATGCGTAAGCAGATGCCCATACGAATTGGACATCCCAGAACTCTTGAAGAAAAACTATGAAGATTATAAAAAGATATTATCTGGTGAGATAAAAGTAGATTAATTTTAATTTAAAATAGTTTAAATATTAAGTAAAATAAATTATAAATAGTATTTTTTAAAATATGTTTTAAAAATATGTTTTAAACAAAATAAAAAAAACTATCATTAAACAATTGAAACGTGATTATAATGAAAAAAGCAATTATTGAAACTGAAAAAGGAGACATCGTATTGGAATTATTCCCTAATGAAGCTCCTGGAACTGTAGCAAACTTTGAAAAATTAGCAAACAGCGGATTCTATGATGGTTTAACCTTCCATAGAGTTATCCCTAACTTTGTAATTCAAGGTGGATGTCCTATCGGTAACGGTACCGGCGGTCCTGGATACACTATCAAATGTGAAACTGAAGGAAACCCACACAAACATGGAACTGGAGCATTATCCATGGCACACGCAGGTAAAGACACCGGTGGAAGCCAATTCTTTATCACTCACAGTCCACAACCTCACTTAGATGGTGTTCACACAGTGTTCGGACAAGTTATCGAAGGGATGGATGTTGTAAATTCCATTCGTGCTGGGGATAAAATGTTAAAAGTGACCGTACAAGGTTAGATTAAAAATTAAAGCAGTTTTTAACTGCTACTTATTCTTTTTTTTAAGATTTTTTCATGCATTATTTAAATAAAAACTTTTTTTAAAAACATTACAATACTATAAAAATGAAAAAAAGAAGATAAAAATTAAATAAAAATTAAAAAAATTAATAAGAAATCAAAATCAATAGCCATACTCTTCATCGGCTAAATCCAAATCATCAGGATTTCTAATCATATATCCGCATTCATGACATTTGTATGTATTGTAGTTGATCTCTTCAATAGCTTCAGAACCACATCTTGGACATCTTGCCATTAATCACCCTCCTTTAATGAATGATTATTTTATATGCTTTGCAGTTTATAAAACTTTCTAAAAAATTTCAACTAGAAGAATAATTTTATTTATCAAAACAATTATATATTATTAAAATTAATTCAAAATTAAATAATAATAACAAAAGTAGGTGAAAATATGGAATATGAAATACGTGGCGGAGCATTTCCTATTGTAATCTGCACATTGCAAGAAGGGGAAACCATTAAAAATGAAACTGGGGCAATGTCCTTCATGACTTCTGGAATGAAAATGGAAACCAATACAGGAGGGGGCCTTTTAAAAGGGCTTGGAAGAGCATTGTCTGGAGATAGCTTATTCTTAAACTTCTTTACTGCAGAGTCCGGCACTCAACAAATAGGATTTTCAGCACACAGCCCTGGAAAAATCATCCCTTTCAAATTGGATGGAACCAATACCATAATCGGTCAGAAAAATGCATTCTTGGCTGCAGAGGATTCAGTAGAAGTTGAGATATTCTTTAAAAACAAACTTGGAACAGGAATATTCGGTGGTGAAGGATTTATCCTTCAGAAGTTCTCTGGAGAAGGAACTGTATTTTTGGAAATTGATGGTGAAGTCATTGAACATGAACTCCAAGAAGGAGAAACCTTGCTATTGGATCCAGGACATCTCGCTGCAATGGAAGAGACTGTTGGATATGAAATCGAAAGAGTTAAAGGCGCTAAAAACATATTGTTCGGGGAAGGACTCTTCTTCGCTAGAATACAAGGCCCTGGAAAAGTTTGGATTCAAACCATGCCTATCAGCAAATTAGCTGAAGCAATCATCCCATTCATTCCAACAAGCACTGGATAATAATGATAATGTAATAAAAAATTTTAAAAAGTTTATTATTTAATAAACTTTTTTTCTTTTTTAATATTTGAACCATCCAAAAATCAATATTAACTTCATTCCCCTTTTTTAATTTTTCTAAACAATTTATCTCATTATTTCTCGTCTTTTTTTAAAAAACTTTTAAACAACATTAAATAATATAAAATCATATTAATAATTATGTTATTTGAAAAGGAAAACACAGAAGAAAAAATCATAACCGCTACTTTTAACATTGTTCAAAAAGAAGGTGTTCAAAAAGCAACCACTAAGAAAATAGCTGCTGAAGCCGGAGTGAATGAGGTAACTATCTTTAGGAAATTTGAAAATAAAAAAAATCTCATAGAGGCTACTAAAGATTACTATATGTCAAAGCTTCTTTCCAGACTGGAAGAAACCTTCGATTATGATGAGGATGAAAGCATCGAAGATTATCTTAAACACTGTTTTCATGGAATTCTAGATTTTTCACAAGAGGACATTAGCATTATCAGAGTTGCTATGCAAGAAATTACAGGAGAAACAGATAAAAAACTTTTAATTTCCCACATCACTGATACAATTATCAATAAAATCGAAGAATTCTTTAAATTGCAATTGGAAAAAGGCGTTATAAAAAATGTTAACTCCAAAGCAATATCCGTAATGTGCTTTAGCATAATATTCCAATCCACTATTTTATGGCAGATATACGGAAACAATGCAGATATTGATTCAGACATTTTCGCTGATGACTATCTCGATATCATCTTTAATGGAATAAAACCTTAATTAAAGACTAAATTGCTACTTATTTATCAAATAACGACCATTTATTGTTGTTTTTAGGATTTTAACATGCAAGTAAGCACTTACATTCGAAAATCTTTATATAATAAGGTTTTTAAATATAGTAGTGTGAACTATAATCACACTATATCCAAAAAAAGAATTCATATATTAGACCTTTAAAAATTCGTAAAAAATTAAAAAATTTGTTTAATTTTTTTATCAACCTTAATTACTGTAAGAAGTGTTTCTGCATCTATGATGTGGATCACTACAGTAATTCTATTTATAAAATACTTTTTTTCAATATAAAATTTCCTAAAAATAATAATTTATTTCTATTTTTTCAAGATCAATTAGTTAAAAAATATACTGCTAATAAAATTAAGAGCAAAGCTATATTCAGAACTGTGAATACTATCAAATATCTGATTTTAAAATCATTGAACTCTCTAGCAAGTATCTTATAGGAAATAAGATTAGCCATTGACGCAATGAGAGTGCCTAATCCCCCGATATTGATTCCAACAATAATGGATTCATAATTTGAACTGAAGCCACTGAGCAATATGGCTGCAGGAACATTTGAAATGATTTGTGATGAAATAATGCCAAATATGACCTCATTGCCTATGATCCATTGCTTAAATAGGGAATTTAAGAAAGGAATGCTTTGCAGATTTCCTATCAAAACAAATAATGCTATAAAAGTTAAAAGCAAGTAATAATCCACACCTAAAAACACCCTTTTCAAGAATCCTTCCCACTCAACTTCAATCTTTCCAAACCTTGGCAAACTGACCACATCACTTGGAATAAAGAATGACAAAATAATCAAGAATATCACTGATACGATTATATAAGGCAGAAGCAGAAGGAAAAATGATTGAAATGGAATATGGGACACAGTATACATTACAATATTGTGCGGAGCACCAATTGGAAGAACCATACATCCCACATTAGCTGCAATGGTTTCTAAGCTAACTGCAAATATTATCAAATCAAGCCTTTCCACTTTTTTTAAGGCCAATAATGTAAATGGAACAAATATAATCAATGAAACATCATTTGTAATAAAAATGGAACTGAAGAAACAAGTGAAAACCAAGAACAAAACAAGTCCACGAGTGTTTTTAACTTTATCCAATAGCTTACGAACCAATATCTCAAATACAGACAGATTCTTTAAAATCTCCACTATAAGCATTATTGCAAAAAGAAGAATGATTGTTTCCCAATTGATGTAATTCAAATAATCCTTATTTGGTAAAACAAAAAAGCATGAAACAATAGCCAATATCAAAGAAATGGAGAAGATTGTTTCCTTTTTAAAAAAGTTTAAAAATCCGTCTTTCAAATTATTCATAATATTATTTTAGTGAATATATTTAATAAAGTTTTAAAAAAAGTAAAGAAAGTTTAAAGAAATGCTAAAAACCAAAAAATGTTTGAAAAAATAAATAAAAAAGAAATACAAAAGAAATACAGTAAATGAAAAAAGAAAAAAGGGAATATAATTAAAATAATTATATTCTCTCTAAGTTGGTCTGTCTGTATTGAACTTATCTTTGGATCTTACACCAACCAATGAAGCAAATACAGCGAGGATACAAGCTACTGCACATATTCCACAAATGATTTGAGATGCTTGAACCACCATTCCAGCATATTTGGTTGCAAGAGGCAAGGTTCCCATGACCCAAGCGAATACAAGGGTAAGAAGACCTAAACTCATGGTCTGACCAATTGTCCTCATGGTTGCTTGAGATGCTGAAGCTGTTGGAGCATCTTTTGGTGGAACTGAACTCATGATTGCATTCATGTTTGGACTTGAGAAAAGTCCCATACCTATACCTTGAAGCACCATGGCTAAAATAACCAAGTAGATTGGAGTGTCTGCATTCAAGAATGTCAAAATCAACAGCGCTACGGTTGCAATTCCCATACCAATAGCTGCCAACTTTTGAGGATGTATCCTATCTGAAAGCTTACCTGAATTAGGAGCCATGATTGCCATGATGATTGGGGTGATAATCAAGATCATACCAGCCATTTGAGCATCCCATCCCCTTACATACTGGAAGTGGTAATTCAATATTGTTGTAACTACCATAACTGCAATGTAACTGCATAAAGCTGCAATATTGGATGAAGTGAACTTCTTGTTTTTAAACAAGTTCATATTGAATACAGGAGACTTTTGCCTAAGCTCATAAGCTCCAAACACAACCAATATGATAAGTCCAAGAACAGTCAAGAGAAGACCAGTGCTTGTTGTTAAAGTAGTAAATCCATAAATGAACAATAATATTCCTATTCCATACAAAATGGAACCTATTGTATCGATTTTATCGTTTTCATATGTTTTCCACTCATCAGTGATTTTCCAAATCATAAGCGCAATACAAAGCACTAGGAATGGAATTACAAAGTAAAACATACTTCTCCAACCAAGATTATGTACTAAGAATCCACAAATTACAGGAGACAATGAAGTTGCCAAGTAAACACCAGTTACTGTAAATCCTAAAGCCTTACCTCTGTTTTGAGGTTTAACAGCTTGAACCACCATTGCCATAGCGGATACATTCAAGAATGCTACACCTGCACCTTGAAGCATACGGAAAATCAAGAATGATTCTGTTGAAAATGAAAGCACCGCCCCTATTGAAGCGAATAGGTAGAGCAATACTCCACCAAGCAAAGACTTCTTAACACCAAACTTACCTGATATCTGTCCTGCAGGAACTGTAAATACAGCAACCACGAGGAAGAATATGGTAGGTACCCAATTCTGAATAACGTTATTCATTGCAAATTCCTGTGCAATAGCTGGAACACCTATAATAATCCCATTGGATAAGAATACCGCAAAGAATGAAGTAATGAACGATACCGCTATTACCACAGTTTCTAAATCAAATTTCATAACAATCCCTCTTTTTAAAACGTAAATTGTAAAATATTAAATTCATAAATCTTTGACCTATAAATCATCTACTAATTTCATGCCATTAATGGCTATTTCCTTAATTCTTTCAATGACTTCCCAATCTTCTTCTGTTATTCCCACTTCCTTTTCCCAGTCCTTAGAGATTTGCCTAACCTTAGGAACCAATTCATCACCTTTGGAAGTGGTCTTTAACATGTATTTTCTTCTATTTTCCGGATTGACTTCCCTTCTAATGAATCCATCATCCTCTAATTTCTTTAAGGATTTGGCAATGTTTCCCTTGCTTTGACCAGACATTACCACCAAGTCATCCTGTGAAATGCAAGGGTTGTCATAAATCATCATGATGTATCTTACTTCATGGCCTAAATCAAATTCAGCAATCTTTGACTTTAAGTATTTAAAATGATTTTTAGATAGATTATGAATCCATGCAACTAAAGGAGAGGTATCCATTATACCTTGAAAGCTTTCACTTTCCATTATTTCACCTACTTTAAAAATTTAACAAGTATCACTTTCATGATTATATTGTATTTTATATGATATAAATGTTTCATTTGAAACAGTTATAAATGAAACAGTGAAAAAATAGGAAAAACTGAAAAAATAGAAAATAAAAAAATAAAAAATAAAAAATAAGAAACAATAGCTAAGAGTAAAATTTTAAATCATGAAAATTAAATAAGAATATATAGAGAATTTTGGAGAATAATAATGAAACTAGTCATTCAAAGAGTAACAAATGCCAGTGTAGAGGTTGAAGGAGAAATCACAGGGAAAATTGAAGAAGGATTAATGGTTTTAGTCGGCTTTGGTCAGAAAGACACTGAAAAAGAAGTTGAATATTTAGCAAGAAAACTATGCAAGCTTAGAATATTCCCTGATGATGAAGGCAGAATGAATAGATCAGTGCAAGACATAGGGGGAAAACTTTTACTTGTTCCTCAATTTACATTATATGGAAAGACCAAAAAGAACAGACCTTCATTCCATAAGGCATTGGCACCGGATGAAGCTACCAAATTATTTGATTACTTTGTAGAAAAATGCAGTGAAGACGTCCCATGCGAAACTGGAGTCTTTGGAGCATTCATGAAAGTAAGCCTATTGAACAATGGCCCAGTAACCATCTTGCTTGAAAAAGAGTTTGAAGAGTAAAAAAAATAAATAATAGTAAAAAATAAATTAATACCTTTATTTAAAAAAAGCAATAAGACCATATAGGCCTTAGATTTAAATCAAAGAATCTTATTGTATTTCAAAAGTGTTTTCATCATCAATAATGACTTGGAAACAGATCCTTTTTTAATCTTTCCATGAGGACTAAGGACTTCACAGGTTACAGCAGGAATCCCTTTCAAATTAACTTCGTCCTCTAAAGCTCCAGAATACTCCGCTCCTGCTCTTTTATAAATTTTGTATTTCACCTTTGCATTTTTTGCAATGTATTTTGCGATTGTTGCACTTTTTTTAGTTGGATTATATGAACCAAAAACAAGATTCCTGCCTGGTTTTCCACCTGGCCTTGTAGCATGAAAATCACCGTAAGCATCACATTTGAACTTCTTAATCAGTTTGACTGTCTTATAGGAAATGGTTCCTTTCTTATTAGCCTTTTTATTCAAGTGAACTCCCTTGTAATCCCTGACATTTGCTGCAGTTCCCTTAGGATTCATGAAAGGCATTACATAAACTGTTCCTTTAATGTAATGAGTCTCCAAATACTTGATCAATTTCATTGCAGCGACTTGAGAAGGTATCTCATTGCCATGGCATCCTGCAGTAATGAATACTATTTTTCCTTTTCCACCTTTGAATTTTATTACAGGAGTGCCTGATTTTGCAAGTTTAATTATCTTCCTTACAAGTGCAGAGTTTGGAACATTTGCCTTGATCCTTTTATTCTTTAAGACATTAGCTCCTGATTTCCATTTGTAATTGGTTATTTTATAGTAATTCTTTACAGTGCAGTAGTTTTTACCTGAAATGCCGCTTGCATTATATTTGATTGCATATTTTCCTGCATTCAAGTTAAGGTAAACATAAGCTATACCGCTGGCATTTGTGTAACGATTATAGGTTTTTCCAGAAACCTTAAAAGTCACTAATGTATGGTTAATAGCTTTTCCTTCATTATTTAGGACTTTTACAGAGAATTTGGCCTTTTTTCCATATGTGGAACTAATATTCTTGGCTGATGAAAACTTATAAGGGACTTTTGAAGAATCAATGCCAGAGCTGCTATTTGTAATGTTATCTGTATTGTTATTTGACTCTTCATCAACATCCAAAGAACTATCTGAATTAGCACTATCACTAGAGCTATCAGAAGTTTCAATTGATTGTCCTTCATCAATGACTTCAATATTTGCATTGGAATCATCAGAACCTATATCTTCAGCACTAACTGAAGATACCAATAAAAATAAGCTAATTCCAAATAATGCCAATGCTAAAAATCCTTTATTCATACAAAAACCCTTAACCCATAAAAATATAATCATAAAAAAATTATTTCTTGATTTTTTCCATTAAGCCTGACTTACGAGCATAATGGAATAAGTAAAGTTGAGCATAACCTGCATAATCGCCAAAGTGATCTATTCCAAAATCTCTTGTCTTTTCTGCAGAAATTTCCTCTCCATCAAAGTATAAGTGAGACACGATCCTTTTAATCCAAACATCAGATGGAAATGCCTCTTCGAAACCAAATCCATACAACAATATGCAGTCTGCAACTTTAGGCCCTACACCAGGCATCTTTAAGATCAAATCGAATGCTTCATCATAATTCATGTTAAAAATATCATTCAAATCCATCTCATCAAGAATCATTTGACTTGCCTTTTTCATATAAGGTGCCCTATAACCAACACCACATGACTTCAGATTATGGGTATAGCAATCGATTTCATAGCTGTGCCCATCCTCATCAGCTTCCTCAATTGGAGTTTCATAGAAGTCCAGGAATTGATTTGGATTTGGGAATCCATAAAAGATTCCACTATCAAATTCAACTTTCTCTCCCCAATTGTGCTTTATCTTATCAATTGACTTTGTCCAGCGTGCAATGGAATTGTTTGCAGAACATATTGAAGAGATGATGCATTCAAATGGATCTTTTGCAATGAATAGTCTCAAGCCATTGCAGAAATCTACAGAAGGAGCCAATTTCTCATCATCCAATAAGAATTCATAGAATTTTTCCAAGTCAAAGTCCAAGTCATAGATTTTGTCCAATTCCTTATTGATTTCATTTTCGATGGTCTTGATTTCATTATTTGAAAAGTTTTTTTCATCAAGAATTTGAGAAAATTGATGATTTCCCACTTTTTTAGGAAACTCATATAGATAAGAAAATTCATTAAAATTAGATTTGTCTTGTGATAGCTTTAAAAGAATTGGAAGTTCATTTAAATTAATAGTTTCATCATTAAGTCCATTAATAATTGAAGGAACTTTTAAGTAAATTAATTCATTAAACTCATCCATATCTCCAACTGAATTATGCCTCCATGGAGCTTGTGAAGTTTGACCTGATTCTTGGGTCAGCTTAAGATTGATTAATGAATTGAATTTAAGATTTGACATGAGATCACTATTTTGAAATAGACTATTGAACTAAAAGGTTTCTCTGATTGGAACACCTTTTTCCTTTAAGTATTTTTTAACTACTGGAACTGGGTACTCATCAAAGTGGAAAATACTTGCTGCAAGTGCTGCACTAGCATCAGCTATTTCAAAAGCTTCAAGTATGTGTTGAGGGTTTCCTACCCCACCAGATGCAATTACAGGAATATCCACATTATCGTTGATTGCTTTTGTAAGGACAAGATCATATCCATCCTTGGTTCCGTCTCCATCCATTGAAGTGAGAAGAACTTCACCTGCACCTCTGTCTTGACATTCCTGAGCCCAAGCTATGGCATCCATGCCAGTGAACTCCCTTCCACCATAGATACTGCAATCAAACCATACTTCCCCTTGGTCTGTATCTACAATGGTCTTGCCTTTAGCTGCTTCCTTGTCTTCTTCAACATATCTTCTTTTAGCGTCAATTCCTATTACAACCGCTTGAGAACCTACAACCTTAGAGGCATCTGTCAATAGCTGAGGATTGTGAATGGCTGCAGTGTTTGTAGAGCATTTGTCCGCACCTGCCTTAAGCATGCGAGTGTAATCTTCCACCTTTCTTATTCCTCCACCTACACAAATTGGAATGAATACATTTTCAGTTAATCTTTCTATAACATCCACCATAGTTCCTCTGCGTTCATGTGAAGCGGTGATATCCAAGATTACAATCTCATCTGCCCCATCTTCGTAATATTTGGTAGCAAGTTCCACTGGATTTCCAGCATAACGAATCTGTTTGAATTCGACTCCCTTCACCACTCTGCCTTCTGGAACCTGCAGGTCACAATCTAAACAAGGAATAATTCTTTTAGTAAGCATGATAATCACAAAATGTTAAAAATTCTAATTAAGTATATTTCATTTAATAAATTTATTTATTGAATTTTATTTTATTATAAAAAATTTTATCTAACTCTATTTTTATTTAATATAATTAATATTTTTAACTAAAAATAAAAATTTATTGCTCATTAAAACTAAAATTTTAAAAAAGATAATAAATAAATTAATATAATAGACAAATTATTGATACTAATATAACATTAATATCAAAAAACTTCTTTTGGGCCTATAGTCTAGTCAGGATTATGACGTGGGACTTCGGATCCCAAGGTCGGGGGTTCAAATCCCCCTAGGTCCGTTTTAAAAAAAATAGCTATTTTAAAAAAATATTTGAAAAAAATAAAAAAAATAAAAATAATAATAGAATAATCAAATAAAAAATAAAAAAATAATAGAATAAAAAAATTAATTATTCTATTGATTCTAAAATCAGTTTTCCTTCATTAAACAATACAATATCTAATCCTTTTTCTATACATGCCTCTAAAATGTCTTCCAATTTTTCATATCTGGCAAGTACAGTAGCATCATAATGAGTACTGTCTAGTTTTATTAGTTGATAACCTAATACTTCCATCATATCACCCCAAATTTCTTTATAATTTTAATAGTATCGGTTTTATATAAATGTTCTCTTCCTATTTTCTAATTATTGCTCTTCATTCAATAATTTCTTTATCTCTCTCCAGTTCGGACAGAAATTGTCCATAAGTGCCTTGAATCTTGGGCCATGATTGAATTCAATCAAGTGGCACAATTCATGAATCAGAACATATTCAGTGCAGATTGGAGGTTTTTTAGCTAATTTTAAATTTAATGTAACTCTCTTATCCTTTCTGCAGTTTCCCCAATTTTTCATGTTTCTGATTTTAACTTCCTTAGGCTCCTTTCCAACAAAATAAGTGCACTTTTCAAGGAAATAGTCAATATTTCTATTCATTTCCTCCCTATAAAGTTCAAATAATATCTTTTCTCTCTGCTTTATATTGGATCTTTTAGGAACTGGGAGATAAATAATGGACTTATCACTATCATAAAAAGCTTTTTTGACATCTTCATTGCTGATTAACTGGAGAGTGTATGGCTCACCCCAAATATAGTGGGTTTCCCCATCCTTATATTTCACTTTAGGCTTTGGTGGGTTTTCAAGCATCTTTGCCCTTGTATCCTTAATCCAATCTATTCTTGACAATACAAAATCAGTTATAGCTTCATCGGATAATCTCATTGGAGAAGAAACCTTAACAGTGCCATCAGGCTTGATTCTAAGGTATAGGTTCTTTATATTCTTCCTCTCTAGAATTATAGGAATTCCCTCTACTTCAATTTCTTCTCTTTCTACCATCTTATCACTCATTGTTGAGGAAAAAGTTTTGGTCCAGGTTTTGCGCTCCGAAGGAGCGGAAAAGCTGGGTTAGATAATACGATCATCATTGATTACAATAGCTTCCTTAAAGAAATCTGGAATCAATGACTTGTACAGAGGACTCTTAAGGAGCATTTGAATATCAGAATCAAGAATATAAGTTACACAGGAATCGTCATCTGCTCTCATTCCCCTACCGTAAGTCTGCACTAAAGTCATTGCAGTCTTATATGCATACCATCTTTGGTCCTTTTTCATTCTCATATTGATTTGCTTATCACCAAGGTATGGGAACGGTATCTTATAGATTATCTGGAATCTGCACTTGTCATAAGGCAAGTCAACCCCTTCACTCATGGATGGGCTGACAAGAACCAATGGATTTTCATCCTCTTCAAAGAATTGCAAGACCCTTTCCCTATTGTTGGTTCCGTGTGCAATCAATCTGTTGTTATATAGATTGTTGATGATGTACTGTTGGCACTTATAGCTGTGGGTATGAATCAAACCCTTTTCCCCTTCATGCCTTTTCAATATTTTCTGCATTATTTCAATGGATTTTGGTGCTGATTGCTTTACCCTATTCTTAGACATCTTTCCAGCTAAATTCAATTCGATTGGCCTTTTTTCGACAGAGAATGGGCTGTCAACTTGAATATGATAAACGTCACGAGGATCGAGCCCTAACCATTTTGAAAACATTTTATGAGATAATATTGTAGCACTTAAGAAGATTACAACATCCCCATGCTTGAATAGATAATCTTCAGCATAATGATTTACTCTAAGTGGCTTGAAGGATACTCCATGCTCATCTGCATCAATCACCCAATTTCCAGGTTCCTTTTCAAGATTGGTTTTAAGAGCCTTTAACTTGGAGATTGTTGAATTGATCCTGTCTGCCTTATTGGTAGGCAAATCCTTTATTTCAATATCTGAGTAATGACCTTGAATCGCTTCAATTTCCATTATCCATTCGCCTTTTTCAGCGCTTTTCAGAGTTTGCGGACTTATGACTTTCTTGATGTCCTTTTCAAGCTGGCGATTGTATAAGTTGATTTCCATTGTTCTCATTAACTTGTCTTCAATGTTATGTGCCTCATCAAGAATCAATAGGCTTCTTTTTCCGAAGTGCTTTACATAATTCAATTCCAATATGGCATAATCATAATTCATCAATGTTATTGGGGAATTGATTGCATTTGCCTTTTGTTGCCAGTATTTACAGTGGTCAGTTGTTTGGAAGAAGACATCACTTCCAAAGGAATCCTGGAAAGCCAATTCTCCAGTTAAGGTTGGATTTTTGCTTATTCCATAAGGACAGAAGAACTTAGAGGATTTTGGTGCTGTTTTACAAGCCCCCATATCACAGGTAACTTCAAATCCATCCTTTAAACAGTCAAAATTGCCTCTTCCCTTTACAAGAGGAAAATCAAACTCATCTGCATATTGCTTTTGAAGCTGCTTTGTCATTGTCAAAATATATGCAGATTCATACATACGAGCCAATGTGGAGGCAATAGCTGATTTTCCTGTTCCTGTACCTGCTTCCAATATGATGTATTTGTATCCTTTTGAAATTGCCTCTTCAATATCTGCAATAATCTCCAGTTGGCCTTCCCTTGGCTGTTCAAATGGAAAATTCTCGATTATCTGTTCTGGAATTTCAGGATATTCTTCCTTTAACCTATCAATGACTTCTTGAGGAAGGTCATGCTCTGCAATATCATAAATCTCTGCAATAGGAACGTCCGGTTCTTCGCTAACAGTTACAGGCTTTCTATTTTCATATTGATAAATCCCTTTAGCGCCTTTAGATTTATTATTGATTGAAGAAGAACTTTGAGATTTCTTTTCCTTCTTTTGATAAGGTTTTTTAGTCCTATCTGCAACGTATTTTCCACATACGCAATTTTTCTTAAGCATCCCACAATTGGGACAAAATAATGAGTCTGACATTACAATTATATTAGGATTAAGTTATATAAAAAGGTTTTAGAAAGACCAATTGAAAGGTAATATTTATTATAAAAAATTGATTTTAAGTAGTTAAATCGATTTTCAGTTTAATATTGCAATCAAATTTGAAAATCATAATTACAATAGAAAAATCAATAGAAATAGGTAAAATAGAATGAATAAAAAATTATAAAAAAAGTAAAATAAAAAGGAAAATTAATTAAAAAATTAATTATCTAGTAAGCGAAAGCTTCTCCATCTGGGGATTCCACTAAGAATTTACAGCAGTCGTCACCCATGGTGAAACATTTAACTTCAGTTACATCAACATCTTTCTTGAGATAGTTTGCAAATAATGCTTCAAAAATACCTGCATCTAAGTAACAGGTTGGTTTTCCTTTCTTAGGAAGCAAACTGCATTCGAAACATTCATAAGCAGTAATGTTAATGATGTCTCCCAATTCAATCTCGAGTTTGCCTAAACCATTGTCATCCCAGAATTGGATGATATTGTCACAGAACTTGTTGATGTCCTCTTCGTAAAGCTTTTCATACATTGCTGATCCTATATTCTTACCTGATTGGTTCAATACAGGGTTTATATTGATTCCCTCTTGAATTAAGTTAGACCTTAAGGTGTGGAACAATAGGAAAGAGAACTTGAAGTTGTCTACATCCATGATGTTTTTAACAAGGAATTCAGCTTGCCTTTCTTCCAATTCCTTTTCATCCCCAGATTGAACTTCACCTAAGAATTTGGAATTGATGAAGAAGATTTTCTTTCTGTGGTCGTTTGCATCAAATCTGTAGCTTACGATTCCATCTTCTCTTAATGATTTCAAATGAACGGAAATGGTAGATTTGGATTTGCCGGTGTTTTTAACGATTTCATCAAATTCCATATCTGTATCTTTCAACATTGAAAGAATTGTTAATTTCACTGGACTTTTAACTACATTTACACCAAGCTCACCAGGAGCCTTTGCAAAAATTTGAATTGCTTTTGGTTGGATAGTTTTTTCTTCATTTTCCATAATAAACCCTCAAAAAAATAAAAATTTTTAATATTATATAATCCTGTATAAAAAATTTAAGATTTATAAAAAATCTTAAATAGTATAAACAAAAATTGTTTGATAATTATAGTATAAACTTTCTTACATATATACTTGTTCTTATGTTTACAAAATGTTTTATTATATTAGATTTTAGTACGAATAGTTTTTAAAAATTATATGGTTTTTTAGTTAAAAATACGAACATTCGTTATAAAATACCCAAAATAGGGAAAAAATACGAACAAATTTAAAAAAATAACATATGTTAAGAGAGTTTTGAAAATAAATAAAAAAAGTGTATTCATAAGAAATGAATTTAAAAATTTTTTACAATAATTAATATTTCTTACAAATACTTAATTCAAATCATCAAGATCTGAAATTAAAGTTCTAATTTTTTAGCTTCTTCAACTAATTTTTGACCTAATTTGAAGCTGGTGTCATCGTCTTCTCCATCAGGTACGTAGTAGATTTCCTGTTGGTCGAGAACTTCGAATCCACATTCAGTGAGTTCGTTCGCGATGAATTCTACAGCTCCACCTCTTCCTCCCATGGAACCGAAGGTAACAGCAGGTCTTTTGAATCCAGTTCTGTTGAAGTGGAGACCTTTCAAGTAGTAAATGATGTCACCAATGCTTGGGAATGGGAAGTCGTTAATGGTTGGAATACCGAAAGCAACTGCCTTACTGGTTAAGATGCTTTTTACGATTTCACTTCTTTCATCTTCGTGCAAGAAGTACATATCCACATCATATCCTTCTGCAATGATTCCTTCAGCAACTTCGTGAGCCATTTTTTGGGTAGAGTAGTGCATGGTATCGTAAACAATGGTTACTTTGTCTTCTGCTCTCTTACCGGTTGCCCAGTCACTGTAAGCACCGATGATTTTCATTGGATCGGTCCAGATTTGTCCGTGGGAAGGGGCAATCATTTTAACTTGTTCTAAAAGGCCTAATTCAATGATTTCATCAAATTTATTAAGTACTTTTTTGGATAATGGGGTAATCAAGTTACCGTAGAACTTTTGTGCTGCATCCATAAGTACAACTTCTGGAATGTCAGTGTCAAATCTTTTTGCGAAACATAAGTGTTGACCGAATGCATCGTTAGGGAATAAGATTCCGTCTTCTGCAAGTAAGGTAAACATGCTGTCAGGCCAGTGAAGCAAGAAAGCATCCAAAAATGCTAATGTTTTTCCGCCTAAGTCAAGGGAGTCTCCAGTTCCTACGATGTTGAAGTCTGCTCCTTCTAATTTAGGGTAGTGTCTAAGTAATCCGCCTTGAGCGATTTTACTGCAGTAAATTGGTGCATCGAATTTTTTCCATAAGTCGTATAAGACACCACTGTGGTCTTTTTCCACGTGGTTTTGAACAATGTAGTCAACTTTCATAACTCTACCTTCTTGTTCAAATGCGTCTTCGATACGAGCCATCATTTCTTCAGTTTTTCCAGGATAAGCGTTATCAATAATAGCTACCTTTTCACCAAATACAATGTATGCATTGTAAGTGGTTCCATCTAAAGTGTATCCGTGATAAGATCTTAAGTCCCAGTCAAGTACACCAATCCAGTATACTCCCTCACCTATTTTTTGTGCTTTTGCTTTCATTTCAATTCCTCAAAATATTTAATTGAATAATTTTTATACATAACATTTTATGTATTACATTTTAGCATATTTTCCTAACTAAAGTATTATTAGTTCGTAAATGCTTAAACATTTATTTATATATTTTTCTATATATATAAAGTTTTGGTTTGATAAAATACGAACAAAATTATCATTGAAAAAAATATAAGATAATAATATCTTAAAATGGGACTCCAACCAATCCAACAACCAGACTAAGCACAATAATTATTCCCATAAAGAAAGACATGAAGGTTACGATTGGCTTAAAAGCGCTTTCAGGCATTATATAGGACAATATATTCTCAAGCAAATGCCCACCATCCAAAGGTTTCATTGGAAGCAAGTTAAAAGTTCCCACAGCAAAGTTTAGGAAATAAATCCAAAACAATAGCTCGGACAAAGGCATTAAAAGCCATAATAAAGGAGTGTAGAACTGGTTATCAAAGCCATCAGCAATTACATTGTTTGCATTGACTTGAATTCCCATGAATCCTAATGATTTGTTCATAGGATTGGTCTTCAATTGGAAACTGTAATCCCCTTGATCCGTTTGAATATTTACCGTTTCATTTGGCTTTAAGGTGCTAGTGGCTTTTTGGAAAGATGCCATGTCATTTACGGTGAGATTATTTATTGATCTGATTACCATTCCTTCAGACATGTAATTTTTAGCATTCGCATCTTCGGTTAATCTGTTGATTACAACCCCATCATCTTCAAATACCACCGGGATGATAAATGAAGAGATAACTAACATTATAATCAATGCAATAGCTGCCAATGTTAAATTTGCCATAGATCCTGCAACGTAAATTCTCATCTTGGCTGGACGGCTTAATTCATTCAATTCCTCTTCATTTGGCTCTACAAAAGCTCCTGGAATAATTGCAAACAATAAAAGACCTATTGAATTAATATTGATCTTTTCCACTCTTGAGAGGATTCCATGACTGAATTCATGAACTATTAAAACTGTTGCAAGTGCTATTAGTCCAGAAAGCAATGGAATGAATATAGGAGAACCTGGAACTTCAACACCAGGAACAATCAAGCTGACTGTAGGGGTATCCATCACCATCTTTAATGAATAAACCAATGCAACAGCCATAAGAATCATGAATCCAGTAGATATGACAATCCCTAAATTCATATATGCTTTCCAGAATCTTGGGGCACGATTAGCCAATCTATCTATAAAACCTCTTAGTCGTTGAGTTTTCCACATCAAAAGAGGAAAGTTTACTTCAACTCCATAGTCTGTGAGTTTATCCTTAAATACAATTGCAATAGTCCAAATGACTATAAACGCAATTACATAATACCATATACCATTCATATTAACACATAAAATTGATTTTTGATAATTACATTTTCATTATACCCATCGATTGACAGATAAAATGATTCTAAAATTTCAGATTAGATTTGATAATATTATTAAGTTTTCATAATATAAAAAAGTAATTATTTAAAAAATTTTTTTAAATTTTTTTAAACATTATATTTTAACCAAAAGGTTGCTACCACTATTGCTATAGTAGTGCCGACAACTAATAAAACACCGGAAATCGCATCAGTTTGATTTACAGTCAGTCCTAAAAAGCCATTATGCCCTAGACTATTAAACAGAAAAACTAATCCCATCCAACCTAAAATAATCATAAAAAATACGAATACTTTCTTATCATAAATAAATACAAATATAACTATTGATAAAAGGAATAACCCTTTTAAAAGCAGCCTTAAATCAATGCCTAAGCTTAAAAAGCTATTTATTGCTAAAATTATAATTACCGCTATAACATATGCAAGCAGAAATTTTGTTTTCTGACTATCCCATTTATCTCTTAGTTGACTATTATGCTCGTAATATTTTATAGTTTGTTCTTGATCTCTTTTTAAGAAATTTTTTTCCTGAGCCTTTAAAACCTTGTATAACTCCTCACTAGCAACATATAGATAAAATCTATAGCTTAAAAATAATGTAAAAAGAAAACTCATAGGAATTAGCATAATTAATATTAAACTTAATATGGCTCCTAAAACATTTGGGATATAAGGAGCGATTTTTGAAAACATTGCCAAAATAAATATCCAAAACACTAATAGATATGCATAAAAAACTATTGTGACAAAAACTGTTAAAAGTATATCTTTTATTCTGCTGCTTAATTTGGATTGAATTGTTTTATAAAATTTATAGCTTAAAAGAAAGGAAACTATAAATTCAAGGAAAAATAACAATAGATAAATCAAATCTCCAACATAAACTGCATAAACAAAATAAGTTCTTAAAATAGAAATATTAAATAGTAAAAAAAAGAAAACAGCAATTGTTAAAATGATTTCGTAAATCTTTTCTTTATTTTCAATCATAATATCACCATTTAAGATTTATGAATATATCTTTAAAGAATAATATAAAAAAGTATCTGGTTTGGGTAATTGAAAAAATTATTTAAAAGCAACACATAAAAATTTAAAAAGAAATTTTTAAAAAACATGAGAAAAATAGAATTAAATATGGATAAAAAAATTATTTTTTTAATATGTGTAATTGGGATTATAGCGCTTTTAGCCATTAGTGCGACAAGTGCTGAAAAAAGTGATGTGGATACTTCAGATTGGGTGAATATAACTGTATATAACGCCAATTTTAAGATTCCTCCAGAGTATGGGGGAGGAAGCGAATCTGGAGGAAATTATGTTAAGACAAATGTATTCACATTTGGACTTGTAGCTTTGGAAGATGACAAGTCCCTTAGAAACAATTATGGATATGAATCCACTCTTGATGAACTTTATGACGTAGAAGAGCTGGAAATTGACGGCCATCATGCAGTTGCATATTACAGCCATAGAAGCATAGTTGACCATGATGTAACCTATCTCTACTTTGAATCAAACAAGACATTCTATGCATTGAGCTACGATGGAAACGATGTTAATGATACAATGAAAAAGATTGTTTCTTACAGCCCTAAATCAAATTTCACTAAAGAAAAATTTGATGAGAAATTGAATCAAATGCAAGACGACTACATTGAAGAGCAAAATGAATATGCAGAATCATATGCTTACGATCAAGGTTATAATAATGGATATTCCCAAGGAAGCTTAAACAGCAGAAACAATCACAATGACTACTTTGCATACTACTTATTCTATAGATTAGGAAAAAGAAGCAGATGATGTAAAAATAATTAAAAATAGCTAAATTATACAATAATAATTAAAGTAAAAAAATAAAATAATCAATAAAAATAGCAAAGATAAGAATTTGAAATTCTTATCTAAATTCTTTTTTTAATAACAACTTTAAATCACTAAAGGCTAGGCCATGCCATATCATTGAAGAAGATCAAGTCAACCTCATCTCCTTTTTCGATTCCTTCATGGTTTTCATCAATGATAATGTAACAGTTTGCCTCTACCATTGACC
>NZ_CALDKF010000013.1 GCF_937898925.1 uncultured Methanobrevibacter sp. | reverse complement strand
TTTTCCATATTTAACCTAAATATAAACGGATATTAAATAAAATAAATTAAAAAATATCGATAGTTAAACATTTATTCTAAAGACATATAAACCTTTCTTAAAAATAAATTTTAATTAAAGCCATGAAAATTATTAAAAATTGATTTTAAGACTTAAATATCACTAATTAAGAATAAAAATAATTTACAACATTTCTTTATTAAAAATAATCAAATTTTATTCTTAAAACTTAAAAAAACCAACAAAAATTAAATAAAAATAAAAACTATCGTATATTTCTTTATTTAATGAATAAATATCATTTTATAAGTATTTAAATAAAATATAATCAAATTTAACTTTAATAAAATAAATATTCCCAATAATAAGCCCATTAAATAAAAAAAAAGATTATATGGATTTTTTAAATAGAATATAAAAAAATTATATTATCCCATAATTTATATGATTAAAAATTTCTATTTAAAATCCTTTTTAAGTCATTTTAAATTCAAAACAAAAGTTTTTGAATAAAAATAATGGTTTATTTGAAAAAAGGAATGAAATAATTGATGATATCACCAATCAATTAATTATTCAAAAAATAGTAAGCAAATATAAAAATTCAGAAAAAAAAAGTAAAAAAAGAAAAAAGAGAAAAGAGATTAATGAACTTCAGTAAATTCCTTATCGTCTTCTCTTTCTGGAATAAGTAAATTAAGAACTACACCAACAATTGCTGCAAGAGCCATACCGGAAATGGATACAGACAAGTCCCCTTGAACAAGGGATAAGGTAGCTCCACCTAAACCTAAAACCAACATGGTAGCTGCTACAACAATGTTCTTATTGTTGTTGAAGTTCACTTCCTCTTGAATCAAGAGCTTTACCCCATTAACTGCAATGAATCCGTAAAGGAGAATTGCCACCCCACCAATTACAGGGTTAGGCATAGCTGCAAGAAGTGCAGTTAAATGTCCAGAGAATGCAAATAGTATTGCAAAGACTGCAGTCAAACCGATTACATAAATGGATGCAACTCTTGTCAATCCTACAACTGAAGTGTTTTCACCATAAGTTGTGTTTGCAGGACCACCAATGAATGCTGCAACGAAAGTAGCAAGACCATCACCAAAAAGGGTTTTGTTTAAACCAGGATCAGAAATCAAGTCACGACCAATGATTTCACCTAATACCTTATGGTCCCCTACATGCTCTACCATAGTTACAAGAGCAATTGGAACAATTGTTAAAAGAGCTGCAGGATTGAAGCTATAGTTTACAAATGGCATATAGAAATCAGGAACTTCAAATACGCTAGCTGCAAAGAATCCTGAGAAGTCAACCATGCCTAAGCAAGCTGCTACAGCATATGATACAATAATACCAATCAAGAAAGGAATAACCTTAAGCATTCCTCTACCACGAATAGCTATTACAGCAGTTGTCAAGAATGCAACAAGTGCAACAATAAGGTTATTGATTGGAATTGCAGCTTGATCAAGACCAATTTCCTGAATCGCAGTAGGAGCCAAACATAAACCAATAACCATAATCATAGGACCTACAATTACTGGAGGAAGTAACTTGTTAATCCATTCATTACCAGTAATTCTGATGATTATAGCAATAGCCATATACACTAAACCTACAACCATTAAAGCTGAGAAAATACTTGACTTACCTCCAATAGCAAATCCTGCAATCATAGGAGCAATAAAAGCAAATGAACTTCCCAGATATACCGGACTTCTATTCCGTGTAACAATTACATAAAGAAGTGTACCTATCCCTGAAGCAATCAAAGCAACTGGAACAGATAGCACAGGTTCGCCAACAGTGGTGTTTACTACGATTGGCACTAAGATTGTAGCACCAAAAATAGCACATAAACGTTGAAGGGATAATAAAATCAACTCAAAAACAGGAGGCTTATCCCATAAACCATAAATCATATCACTATCATTTTCACTCATTATATCACACTATAATCTAAAGAATTAATAATCTAATTAATTAATAAGAATTATAAAAAAACAAATAAATCAATTCAACATTTATTAATTAATTTATTACCATAAAATATATTTATTAATCCCATTATTAAAACTTTATTAAAAATTTTGAACAGAGGGTGTTTTTCAATAAAATAAATGAATTTTTTATAAAAAATAGTAAAAAAATAATTAAAAAATGAACTATTGCTAAATAATTAAATACGAATTAATGAAAAAAGGAATCAAATGTTAAAATAAAATTAAAAATAGAAAGAATAAATAATGGTGAAGAAGTGAAAAATAAGAGAAATGAAAATTTTAAAAATTAGTTCTCATTGATAAAATCATCTAATGATTTGCCTGTAAAGTGGAAAACATCCCAATCCTTTTCTTCCGCACCAATGGACCTATAGAATTCCTTGCTTGGTTCATTCCATTCAAGACAAGTCCATTCAAATCTTCCATAACCTCTTTCCTTTACAATCTTAGCAAGTTCCCTAAGCAGTGCCTTTCCATAACCTTTTCCACGATATTCAGGGTCTATGAAAAGATCTTCAAGGTGCATATTGACATTTGCAATGTAAGTTGAAAAGCTTAAGAAGAAAAATGCAAATCCTATTTCTTTACCGTCTTCAAGAGCAAAAATGACTTCTGCCTGATTCTTATCGAAAATCCAATACTTTAAAGCTTCTTCAGTAGCTATAACTTCATCTAATCTATGCTCATAATCTGCTAATTTCTTAATGAATTCCAAGATTAAAGGAACATCTTTTTCTTCTGCATTTCTAAATGTTAATTCTGGCATGAATAAATCTCCACATTCAATAAAAAAAAAAATTTAATTTAATTTATTTAATTTATTTAATTTATTTAATTTATTTATTTAATAATTATAATTTAATCTAACAAATCATTCAAAGCATTTTCAAATTTATCAGTAATCGCTTCCCAATCATTGGACTTGACATATTCTCGTCCTTTTTTGGAAATCTCTTCATATCTTCCTTCATCAAGAATCTTCTGAGCAGTTTCCAAAACTTTCTCTGCCTTTTGGACATACTCAATTCCGTTTCCATAACCGAACTCCTTGGAAATTCCAGGAAGCTCTGTTGCTATAACCACCTTTTCCATAGCCAAATACTCATAGAGCTTTATTGGAACTATATCCTGCATGATTTCCTCATCAATATAAGCTGGAAGAAGACAGAAATCTGCAGCTGCCAAAAATTCGGGAATCATTTCATATGGCTGCTTGCCTGTAAGTATCAATTGGTCACCAAGGTCATACTCCTCTTTTATCTGAACCATCTTGTCATAGGCATCACCATCACCTACAATGAGAATCTTCATATTAGGATACTTTTCCTTGTTCTTTCCAAGTTCAATGGCCAATTCCTTCATACCTGCAAATTCATAAATCCAACCCATAAAGAAGAGAACTGTGTCATTTTTGCCTATGTTATATGTATTTCTTATATTTGAATCATCAAGTTGAGGGTCAAAGTCATTTAAATCAATTCCAGCATCAATTAAAATGGTTTCATCAGGATTACTACCCAAATCTATTGCCAGTTCTTTAAGCTTTTGATTGATAGTAATCACAAGGTCAGAACGCTCTATTGCCTTCATGTTGACTTTCTTTCCAAATGACTGAAATGTCTTTTCAGGAATAAGTGCATAAAGAACATCAATCAGGTAGTATACAAATGGAATATTACGCTTATTGGCAAGTTTTGAAGCAGAATATGCATTAAGCAAACCCAAACCCATAATTACATCTGGATTGAATTCTTCAATTTGCCTTTTGATTTCCTTTTTATGAGTATAATATAATGACATGTAGTTTAAAACTGGTTTTTTAATGAAAGAAGGTCTAATCACTTGAATGTCTGCTTCTGGTTTTACTTTGAATACATTATCATGAACTTCCCTTTTGAACATAAATCCATCAGGGTCTTCCTTAGGCCAATCAATTGGATAGTCAATTACTTTTACCTCATGTCCACGAAGTACCATACGATCCATTAAATGGTGTTGCTGATGGGGATTTCTCTTTAACCAGTCTGATTCTTGAACTACTAATATCTTCATAAACTCACCAAAAATTCCAAAAAGAAATTATTATTTAAATTTATATTTATTAATAATTTATAATTTTTTATTTAAATACATAAAGATTATAAAAAAGTTTTTTAAAATCAAATTATAAATAAATATTATCAAAGAAAAAGAATAAAAAATTTTAAAATATTAAGGGATATTATGAGAATTTGTCTTTATGGTGCTGGAAGCACTAGTATAAAATCCAAATATACTGAAGAATCATACAAATTAGGAGAGGAAATAGCTAAAAGAGGACATACTCTTGTATTCGGTGGAGGATCTACAGGAGTTATGGGAGCTGTATCCAAAGGAGCAATAGACAATAATGGAAAAGTAATAGGAATTGCACCTGAATGGATGGAAGATTTTGAAGGAATCTGTAGAGATTGTGATGAATTCATTTATACAGAATCCATGGATGAGAGAAAAAAGCTATTTTTAAAAAATTCAGACGCTTTTATAATAGCTCCTGGAGGAATAGGAACCCTTGACGAATTCTTTGAAATTATTGTATTGAAGAAATTAAAACAGCACAATAAAAAGATAATACTCTTTAATCTCTTCGGTTATTATGACCCAATGTTAGAAATGCTTGATTTTATGTTAAAAGAAGGAGTCGTTAGAGAAGAGATTGATAAAAACACTTTTAAAATAGCAGATACACTTGAAAGAGTTTTTGAATTATTGGATATAAAATAGGTTAAAATAGAAAAAATAATAATAAATCAATTGAAATAAAAAAAAATATTAGAAAATAAAAATGAAAAAAAATAAAAAATTAAAAAGAGAATAATTAAAGATTATTCTTCTTTAATTGATTTTGCTAAAGCTTTACCTCTTTCAAAGCACTCATCCAATACATCACTATCCGGCACAAAAATTGCTTCATAACTATCACATACATCAAAACCTGCATTTTCAAGCTCTGCTGTAAGTTTTTTAATAGCTCCTCCAGCCCATCCTTTACTACTGAATACCAAAGCTTTCTTAAAGCTGCCAGTTCCTTTAAAGTTTAAGCAATCTAACCAGTACAAAGTAGATCCGATTCTTGGATAAGGCTTGTTCATCATAGTAGGTGCACCTAATGCAATAGCTTTACTTTCTAAAACATCATGAACTATCTCATCAGGAGTGTTTTCCTGCATGAAATATAAAACACATTCCACACCTTCACTCATTATCCCTTCAGCAATGGCATGTGCCATTTTTTGAGTGCTGTGATGCATTGTATCATAAATCACTGTTATTTTATCTTTACAGACACCACTAGCCCATTTTTGATAAGCCTCTACAATTGGCCCTGGATTTTTCCAGATTTGACCATGACATGGTGCAATCATCTTTACTTGTTCCAATATTCCCAAATCGTTTAATTCATCAAATTTTCGAGTTAATGTCATAGAACCTAAAACTACAAGATTTGCATAGAATCTTTTTGAGTGGTCCAAAATAAATCCTAAGTCATAATCTTCAGCATATCGTTTAGATAAAGCTAAATGTTGTCCAAATGCATCATTAGAGAATAAAATACCTTCTTCCATATACATTGTAAACATACTATCTGGCCAGTGTAACATCGGAGCTGATACAAATGCTAATGTTTTTCCACCTAAATCAAGAGTATCGCCAGTTTTTACAACATTCATATCATATCCTCTGAAATCATGGAACTGTGCCTGTAGAAACTCTTCACATTTTTTACTGCAGTAAAGCTCTGCATCAGAGAATTTATTAACGGTTTCCCATAGACAAACGGTATGATCCATTTCACTGTGGTTTTGAATAAGGATATCTATCTTAACTTCATCCTTACCTTCTTTTGCAAATGCATCTTCAATTCTTGCAAATAATTGATTTGACATTCCATGCTCTACATTATCAATTAATGCTACTTTCTCATCACCGAATACTAAATAACAGTTGTAAGTTGAACCGGGAATTCCAAAACCGTGGAAACTTCTTCTATCCCAATCGATTGCTCCTACCCAGTATACACCGTCTGCAATTTTAAAAGATTCTGCTTTCATATTAACACCTAATAAATTAAATTTTTAAAAATCCGAATAACCTTACAAAGTTTTTTAAACTAAAAAATGAAAATTAAATAATTTTAAAAATCAATCATACAATTTATTTACTACTTCCAAAGCATGATTAAATGGAATCATTCCGGAGGTTAAAAGAACCACTTTCAAAACATCCATCATTTCATCACGACTAATATCAAGCTCTTTTTTAGCTTTAGATGCTTGTTTCAAGAATGAAGAGCTTTCATGATTAGTTGCAGAAATAGCTATTGCAATTAATTTTTGAGTCCTATAATCCAAAACATTTGCATTCCAGATATTCTTATCTAAATTCTCAATAGACTCATATAGTTCAGGGTCTTCTTTTTTAATTTGGCGAATCCCCTTACCAAAAAACACTTTCTCTCCCATGATTTAACATCCGAAAATAGAAAAACTAATAGAATTTAGAAAATAAAAAATTATTCAAACACTTTATTTGCTATTTGCAAAGCCTTATTGAATGGTTGCATACCTGAAGTCAACAATACAACTTTTAAAACATCAACCACTTCATCACGAGTGACACCTAATTCCTTTTTAGCACTCATGATTTGCTTTTCAGTTGCACGGCTGTCTGCATTGGAAGCTGCAATTCCAATGGCTATTAACTTTTGAGTCTTATAATCCAATGCTTTTCCATTCCATACAGCATCATTTAAAGTTACAATAGCTTGGTATAATTCTTCATCTTCCTCTTTTACCCTTTCCATACCTTTTCCATAAAATACTTCCTCTTTCATATAAAGAACTCCAAAAAATAGTTATATAAAATAATAAATAATAATTTATTCTGAAAAATATTTAATGTTTTTGTCACTTTTTGAGGGTAAAAAGTAAAATTAAGGTTGGCAAACCTTGCATGGTTCATAACCTTGGCTAATTGCATCAGATCTGCTCTTGAAAGTGACCTTATTCTTTTCAGAAATCTTCTTTCCCCATCTGCATGTAGTGTAATGGAACTTATGACTGTTTGCACTGGCTATATAAGATCCAGAGGAACTGGATGAAGAGTCTCCACTGTTTGAAGAGCTATATGAACTTACATAATGGGAATATCCATCTGAATTAGGTGCCCAATCATATGGATAGAACTCACTTGGAGGCATATACATGATTTCAGCAAGACCTTCCCTTAAAAGCATTTCATTCAAGTTCTTGCCATCTACAATAACAACAGCCAAATATCTTCCGTACTTATCAGTATACTTTGAATCATCAATGTCTAAGCTTACCTCCTTATTCAAGCATAATTTCTGAACAAAACGTTTAGAGCAGATATAACCTTCCACTCCTCTTTCCGGAGTATTCACCCCTACAAAACGCACTTTTCCAAGACCATCAACTTCAATGGTATCTCCATCAGTTACATAAGTGCATAATCCAGTGAATTCCGGTTGGCAATCTGTATCATCAAACTTGTTTAGGATATCATCATTTGACATATCAGAATATTTGGAAAAAGGAATATCATGAGTGAATCCAGTTCCAGTATAAGCTGATCCTGCAGATATAATGGAAAATCCTAAAATAAAAATAATTAGTATGATTAATAAATTTCTACCTTTTAACTTCATATTAATCCCCCTTTATTCAAATAAATGAAAAATTTATTCTAAAATAATTAATATTATTATATTATTGGAAATATATAAAATTTATCTTTAATGGAAAATAAGATTATGAAAAGAATTAATAAAAAAGGAGAAATAAAAAATAATTAAATTAAAAATAATTAAATAAAAAATAATTAAATAAAAAATAATTAAATAAAAAATAATTAAATTAAAAATAATTAAATTAAAAATAATTAAATAAAAAAGAATTTAAAAAATAAATTAAAAAGATAATTCTAGTGTTGAAAATGAAAATGCCTGAAAAGATTGATACAATCATGTTTGCACCTTGTGGAATGAACTGCAAGCTATGTATAAAACATTTATCGGAAAGCAACCCATGTCCAGGATGCCTTATTGATAGCCCCAATAAGACCAAGAATGCATTGAAATGTAAAATCAAAAAATGTCTTGAAACAAAAAGAGTCAAATATTGTGGCAGATGCAGTGAATTCCCTTGCAAGCTCATCAAAAAGCAAGACAAGAACTATAAGAAACGATACAATTTTTCCACATTAGACAATGCAAAAAGAATCACATACACTGGAATAAACAAGATCATGTTGGAAGACAGCATTAATTGGAAATGTGAGTCTTGCGGAGGAATTATAAGCATTCAAGAGCATATCTGCAGTGAATGTGGATTGGAAGGTGATGATAAGTAATTACTTTTTCAATTAAAGGATAATTGAAAATAGAATAAAAAATTATAAATTATATTAAATATTAAAATATATTGTACAAAACTTATAATAAAAAAACTTTAATGATTAAATAGTGATAAAATGGCACGTATTGAATGTCCTAGATGTGGAAAAGTAAACGATGGAACTACCGATTTCTGCATTTACTGTGGGACTATCTTTGAAGAGTATAATCCGGAAGATGAAGATTTTAATATATTCACCATCAGTAAGAAATCCAATTATGGAATGGGTTCAAAATCCACAGGAGAGATCTCATCTGGAAATGGAAATTACAAGTGGATGATTATCATAGGTTACCTATTTGCAATATTAGGCAGTGTGCTAGGTTTTATTTTTGCCATTTATCTAGTAACAAGAAAAGATTCAAATGCTAGAAAACATGGATTAGTTCAATTAGTGGTTTTAATAGCTGAATTTGGTCTAATCGGTTTTTTAATATTCACTGGTCAAATGGATCCTAACATTATCTTAAATCCATTTAATACTACCAATATGACTAATATGACTCAAATGTACAATTCAAGTGCATTTAATATGAGCAGTTCAGGTAATTTATCCAGTTTATTTGGTTTTTAAATAAACATTTTCTTTTTTATAACAAAAATAACTCTTTTTAAAAAATATTAAAAAATAAAAAAAGAAAATAAGTATTAGCTCTTTTTTAAAAAAAAAAAAAAACAATTTAAAAATAAAAATAAAAATAAAAAAAGTAAATAATTAAAAGAGAATTAGAACTCTGCATCTCTTTCAATGTCTTCCCAGTTGTCAGTAAACCAGCCATAAACTCTTTCTAAACCATCATCAAATGAAACGGTTGGCTTATAACCGAGAATGTCTTTTGCCTTATCAATGGAAGATAATAATTTGGTTTTTGCATCCCAATTACGTCTTGCCACATAAGCGATTCCTTCAGGGTTTCCAGTTAATTCATTAACCTTATTTGCCATGTCAATTACTCTGTGATCCTTACCGGAACCAAGGTTAATAGCTTCTCCAATAGCTTCCTCTTCAATTCCCATAGCTAAAAGACCGTTTACAATATCTCCTACAAATGTCCAGTCTCTTGTTTCAGATCCATCACCAGTAATTGGCAATGCCTGTTTTGTCATGGACCAATAGAAGAAGTTAGGAATAACATTTCTGTATTTTCCTGGAACTTCACCAGGACCGAATACATTGAAGAATCTTGCATTCACAATAGGCATGTCATATAAGTTATGGAAGTAATTAGTGTATAATTCACCAAGCAATTTAGTTACTTGGTAAGGGGTGTGCAATGAAATTGAAATGTCATGCTCTTCAAATGGCATTTTAGAGTCTAAACCATAAACTCCACAGCCAGAAGAGGAATATACGAATCTTTCCACCCCGGTAAGCTGTGCATATTGAAGAACTTTCAAGATACCAATACCATTTACCATCAAATCGGTTTCTGGATTATCCACACTGTTCTGGTTAGCAAAGTGAGCAGCTAAATGGAACACATAATCCGGTTTCATTTTAAATACACGCTTAAGCTCTTCATCATCAAGGATATCTCCTTGAACAAGCTCAACATTGTCATTTGTAGGTACGTTCCATTCATAAGCAGAAGACATGTTATCAAGGATTATTACCTTTTCTGCTCCAAGTTCTGCCAATCTTCTGGTTAAGTTGCTTCCAACACAACCTGCTCCACCAGTTACTAAAATGGTTTTATCTTGATATTCGTTATATTTAGACATAAAAATCACTTCAATAGTCAATAATTAGTTAAATCATAGTTTAAATTAATTAAAAAATAATTTTAATAGTTTATATGTTATAAAATATGTTTTTATTATTAATAAAATTATTTAATGGAATTAATAATAGTTATTAAAAATTATAAGAGAAATCCAAATAAAATTTAATTAAATTTAAATAATAAATGAGAATATATTAAAGATTAAGTCATAATTTTAGAGGGTGATAAAATGGATCTTGGTCCTGAAGAATTTTTAATTTATGAAACTTATTTTGAAAATGATGAAGATAATGTAAACAGGAATGAAGGATGCTGCAGCACTTTAATAGTTCTTGCCGTGCTTTTTATAATCGTTAATGTATTGATTGTATAGAACTCTTAGATAAGGAATAAAAAAGGTTAAAAAATGAGTGTATTTGATTATATCTGCCATAGAAGACCTGAAAGAAGCTTCTTTTATAAAGGAAAGCAATTTCCTGTTTGTGCAAGATGCACAGGGTTTTACATTAGCGGAATAGCTAGCATAATCCTTATAAATCTCTTCCCTGTTCCATATAGCTTAACAACACTACTTTTAGGAATCATTCTTTTAATCCCATGTGCAATAGATGGATTCACACAGCTATTTGAAATGAGAGAAAGCAATAACACTCTAAGATTTATTACAGGAATCCTTGGAGGAGTGGGATTAATCTTAGTCTATGAAATCATGATAGAATTTTTTGTATTCAATTTCTTATAAAAAAGGTCTAAAATAGATAAAATTAGATAATATAATAGAAAATAAAAAAATAAATATAGAAAAAATAGAAAATAAAAAATTAATAAAAAAAGAAAAAAAGGAGAAATTTAAAAATCTAAAGAGATTTTAAAATATTAACGTCTTGCACGACCTACTTTACGTGCAATAACAAGTTCTCCAACTGAAATAAGACCTGCAAAGAACTTTTCAAGTCCACCAGTTGCCCAAATTGCTTCACCAAATGTAGCATTTTCAATATTTTTCTCATACTCTTCAGCAGTGATTTTTACACCAGTTGTTCTTGTACTGATTTTAGCGGAAGCCTCCATCAATTCATCCCAACTGACTCCTCTAAGCTCTTTTTCCATAGCTTTGTAAATCTTATTAACTTTAATGTCATATAATGAAGACATTGAATCTACAATATCTACAGATCTGGTTACACCAATTACCTGATTCTCATCATTGATAATAGGAATACTGATTAATTTATTGTTAGAAGCTGCAATAACAACATTTCTTGCAGGTTCATTTTCACCAATGGTCATGATTTCCTCAACAGGACTCATAACATCTGCAATGCTTGTTTTGCCTTCACGTAATCCTTTGGTTATGTTGAATGAAGTAATCCAACCTTCCAATTTCATGTTTTCATCTAAAACAGGAGCAGTAAACCTTTTATACTCTTCCATTTTTAGAGAAACATCTTCGATAGTATCATTTTTTGATACATAAACAAATTCCTTATCCATCATCTCTTTAGCTTTCATTTTAAACACTTCTCCATAAGATTTTAAAAAATCTGTAAAAATAATCTATTTATTCAATTTTTTTATTTAAACTAAAATTTTCTTATTAAATTTTTAATCATCTAAAACTAAATTTAAAGCACCAACAGGGCATCTAGAACTGCATTCCTTACATCTTATGCATTTATCATTATTGAGGAAGATTTCCCCATCAACAACCTTGATTGCTGCAACAGGACAGTTGTCCTCACACAATTCACAAGCTACACAGATATCCTGATTGACATCAATGTGACTGTAAATCACTACTGGACCTAAGTCCCTTTTAAGGTTAATTGCTCCTTGGATACATAAGTTAGCACAGGATCCACAACCGCAACAACGGTCTTTGTCAATATAGGAATACACATATCCATCTTCAGAGTCAATAGCTCCAACACTTGGACATGTCTCTCCATGCTCTTCTATGAATTCTTTAGTTCTAAGTGATATTGCATTGGTTGGACAGTATTTTAAGCAAGAGCCGCATCCAATACATTCTTTACGATTTATGGAAATTTCTTCCATTTTAAGAATTCTATGAGGAACCTTGATTTCCTTTAATGTATATTCTACAGAATCATCTTCCTTAATGACTGATTCAGCATCCCATACATAAATACATGAAACAGGACAGGTTTGAGCGCAAATCTCACATTGCACACAATCTTCACCGATTTTAGCTTTCTTAAGCCAGGTGGAAGAACTGATTACATTAATAGGACATTCTTCAACACAAAGATTGCATCTAACACAACGAGGTGAAATGGTTATTAGCTTTTCCTGATTGTTGAAATCATGAATGTCTACATTAAAGTCTTCAATATCTTCATCTAAATCTACAGATTTAAGAGTGATTTCCCTCTCTAAGGTTTCAATCTGCTTTTTTAGTTTAATTTCCATATTTTTATCCCCATAGATAAATTTTATACAATTTACTCTATAAGCAAATTTTTTTAATCTTAAATTTCACTAGTATAAAAACATTATTATGATTATATATCTTTTAAATAATTTAAATAATTTATTATATTAAATAATTTTTTTATGCAAAAATTTTTCATAATGACTGTGTAAACTCTTCCAATTCCTCTAAACTAGGCAATCCGGAAATGCCAATGGCTTGAACGGATT
>NZ_CALDKF010000012.1 GCF_937898925.1 uncultured Methanobrevibacter sp. | reverse complement strand
AAAAATGCAGAAATGTACTTTGAATTTTCTGCAAATGAAAAGGTGGCTATGGAGGTGGCAGCTACTGCAGCTGCAAGTGGCCTCAGGTCATTTACTTTCATGAAGCATGTAGGATTGAATGTAGCTGCTGACTCATTCATGACAACTGCTTACTCTGGTGTTAAGGGAGGGATGATTGTTCTTGTAGCAGACGACCCTTCACTCTTCTCTTCACAGAATGAACAGGATACAAGAAACTATTCAAGGCTTTCTTCAATTCCAATTTTAGAACCATCTTCCCCTCAGGAAATCAAGGACATGATGGTTTACGGATTTGACTTGTCTGAACAGTTTGGAATTCCAGTAATTCTTAGGACAAGCACCCGTGTATCCCATATGAGAGGAATTGTGGAATGCGGGAGACAAGAAAAACCTAAATCCACTACCAAGGAAACAGAATCAGATGGACATTGGTTAAGAGGATACTTCGTTAAAAATCCAAGGGAATTTGTCCCTGTTCCTGCAAATGCTCTTGCAATGCATGAAAGACTTGCAGAAAAAATGGGAAATCTGGAAGAGGCAGCTAATGAAAGTCCAGTAAATGAGGTTTATTCTTTTGAAAACGGTTCACTTCAAGGAAAATATGGTGTCATTTCATCTGGAGGTGCCTTCAATTATGCTTATGATGTTGTTTCCCAAGAAAACTTAGGTATGGATATTCTTAAAATAGCATTGTCTTATCCTACTCCAAAGGATTTGATTCATGACTTCTGCAAAAACTTGGAAGGAGTATTCATTGTAGAGGAAGTGGACCCTGTACTTGAAAGGGATGTGCTTGCTGTTCTTGGTGAAAACAATTTGGATTGTCCTGTTTACGGCAAGTTCGATGGAACTTTCCCAATGGTTCATGAATACAATCCGGACATTGTTAAGGAATCCATCAATAAGGTTATTTCTGATTTGGTAGATGATAAAGAGTTCTTGGAAGAGTATAAATCAGAAAATGGCAAAGACCTTGATGGAGATTTAATTGAAATCGTTGAGAAGATGGAATTTAGTGATGGATTGAATGAACTTATAGATAATATTCCAACAAGAGCTCCAACATTATGTGCAGGATGTTCCCACAGATCCGCTTATTATGCTGCTGTAAAGGCTTATCAGGAAATGGGATATGCTAAGGAAGATATGATATTCGCATCTGACATTGGATGTTACACTTTAGGAATCTCTCCTCCTTATGAAACTGCAGACTATCTTCTTGCAATGGGTTCATCTGTCGGTGACGGTTGCGGTTTCTCAATTGCAACCAATCAGCATGTTATGAGTTTCATTGGAGATTCAACATTTTTCCACAGCGGATTATCTCCACTTGTAAATGCAGTTCACAACAAGAACAAGTTCGTGCTTACAATTTTGGATAACAGAATAACTGCAATGACCGGTGGTCAGCCAAACCCAGGTATTCCTGTTGATGGAATGGGAGATGAAGCACCTGCTGTTTCCATCGAGGATATTGTGGAAGCTATTGGAGTGAAATTCTTGAAGATTGTAAATCCTCACAACATCAGAAAGACTGTTGACATTTACAAGGAAGCACTTGAATACGATGGTGTTGCTGTTGTAATCGCAAGATACCCATGCACATTAATCAAGGGACAAAAGAAAAAGGCACCTATGGTAATCAAGGACAATTGTGTAAAATGCCTTACTTGTGTAAAGACTCTTGCATGTCCTGCAATCTCTTATCTAAATGATACGGTAGTTGTTGATGAAGCATTATGTAAATCATGTACCGTTTGTATACAAGTCTGTCCGAACAAAGCTATTGGAGTAAAAAAGGGTGATTAAGATGGCGAGTAATGATAATAAGAATTACAGTATTTACATTTCAGGTGTAGGTGGTCAAGGAATTATTAAGACATCTGTAATCATTGGTGAAGCTGCAATGCTTGAAGGTTATGATGTTGTAATGAGTGAGATTCATGGTATGAGCCAAAGGGGAGGATCTGTGTCAACTGAACTTAAGATAGGTAATTTCAAATCCTCAATTGTAGAGGAATCCAAGGCAGACTTGATTCTTGCTTTTGAACCTATTGAAGTCTTAAGAGGATTGAATAAGGCAAACAAGGATACAACCTTAATCTTTAATACATTCCCTATTGTCCCTTCAACATTGACTCAAACTGGAGAGACCTATCCTGAAATTGATGATATAATAGCTAATTTAAAAGATAATTTCAAATCTGTTTATCCGTTAGAAGCAAATGGTTTGGCTAAGGATGCAGGCAGTATCTTATCTTTAAATATGGTGCTTTTAGGTGCATGTGTTGCAAATGATGATTTCCCACTTTCAAAGGAAACCGTTGAAACTGCAATGAAAAACAATTTAGCTCCTAAATTCCATGAAATGAATTTAAAAGCTATTGAAAACGGTTATAATGCTATTAAAGACAAGCTTTTATAGCCTTCTGCCAAGCTTTTTAGCCTTTGGCTAAAAACCTTGACCAAAATCTTTTTACTGGTTGGGGATTTCCACCTATTTCTTTTTTATATCATTTTTTTTTAATTATTATTTGCATTATCTTGTTTCCAGATAACAAAATGTCTAATTATTTGCCTAATAATTTCTTATTATTTGCATTGTTCTTGCTGACTACCTTGCGTCCTGTATTTGCCTCTAGTTCGCGACGAGCATTTCCTGCAATAGTTCCTCCACGTTTAGCAACATCCTGGCTTTCATCAAATCCATTTGGGTTTTCGCTTTTGCTTATTTCGGTAGTTGCCAATTCCCCTAGCATGCTGATAACCAATTCAGCATTGGTCATGTTGTCTCTAAGGCTTTCCTTTTTTAATCCTTTTAAACCTTTATGCTGGTTAGTTGTAAGTCCGAAGGAGGCTCTGCTGATTTCGTCAGTGAGTATTGCATATTCCAATCCCTTTTCAACACCTGACCTGTCCCACTCTGCAGTCAAGTCCTTTCTTATCTCAATGCTTCTTATCCTTTGGCTTATCCATTCTTCACTGTAGCCCATATCACGATAATTGTTGATTGCCCTTTCTATGGACAGTTCAGGATCTGCAATTTCATCAAGCCTTTCACTTCCAACTTGGGCTAACCAGAGTTTGAATGGTTCTGCATTTGGTGATGGGACAGACTGTATGAGGCGCAAGAGCTGTTTGGTGGTTGCCACATCTGTCATTCTCATTTTGCCATCTTTAGCCGGCATTTTCAAACTGTGACAATTTGTCACGGTTTGGTTTCCTTCATTTATTAGTCTTTGCTTTAATTTTCTCCAGTAAGCATTGGGGTCTTTGCTTTCAGTAAGGACTGCGATAACATCTATTATTGAATAGTAATAGTCCTGTATTTCCTCATCCCATTTGGTTCTGATTTTCCTGCCTTTAAATAGTTTTATATTGTTTTCTTTCATTATTATTCCTCCATTTCTATGGTTTTATAATAGCCGATTTATTGTCTTAGACAATAAACTTGTAAAAATAGTTTATTTTTATTATTGGTAAATCTTATAGTTTTTTTGATGAAAAAACTTCAAAATAATTCTTATATTCTAAAAATACTGGAATATTGATTTATTTTATTAAATCAAAGTTATTTTGTAATTTTTTCATAGTTAAAAAATTATTCTTTTAAAATTCCTCCATTTTTAAGAGCTTCATCGTTAAGAGCAAATCCCTTTATCATGTATTCCTTTAGTATTTGAGTTGCCCATTTTCTAAAATAAGTTGCTTTCTTGCTGTTTACACGATAGCCTACAGAGATGATTGCATCTAAATTATATAGGTTTGTATTATATTTTTTACCATCAGCTGCAGTTATTAGGGATTTCCTAATAACTGAATTTTTTTCTAATTCTTCATCATTAAAAATATTCTTTAAATGTTCATTGATAGTTGGAATGGATACTCCAAATAGTTTAGCGATTTCTTTTTGAGTTGCCCATATGGTATCTTCGGACAAATACACTTCTGCAGTGACTATCCCTTCACTGGTTTTATATAGGTATGTTTCTTTTATTTCTAAATTAGACATTTTTTTCACCTTTTTAATTCGTATATTTTTCATTGAATTGTAGTTTAATTGTTTAAATATTGTTTTTTTGAGTTCATATATGTTTAGAGAGCGTTTGAGAAGTAATGGTTA
>NZ_CALDKF010000011.1 GCF_937898925.1 uncultured Methanobrevibacter sp. | reverse complement strand
AAAAAAAGAAATTATTCTTGATGCAATAACAACGGAAATAACCGAAAAGGGTATTAGCGAGTTTGCTGTAATTTCTTTAAATAGTGGTCATGATTATGAAGCACTATTTAAGGTCTATGCTACACCAACAGCAATCTGTAAAGCAATCGAATCCTTAGGAACAAAGCGTGGACGCTCGGTCGATTATTCTATACTATGCTTTTGGTCAAAGGGAGAGCATTTTTCTGTAAGTGTAAAATATAATGGAGTCGAACGTCCAATAACAGATTATATTTTTGATGCAGTGAAAAATCAAATAATGGCTCCCACTACATTTATATATTTAGGAGCTAAATGGAATAAGCAAGCAGATGGGTCTGAGACCTTTGCTGGCGATTCTGAGGGACCTGGCTCAATCATTTCTATGTATAATGAACCATTGTCTGTTTTTGATATCCCTAAAAATGCTCCTCAAGGCCAAGCCTATGAAAAATCCTTGGTAAGTAAGAATGTTATTGGTATTGAAGGAGCAAAAGTGGAAATTATTATTCGACCAGAGGCTCGCCCAGAAGCATCACCTCCTCGTAATAATGAAATTACAGTTAAGCTAACAAAGGAAGGCCTTTCAATTAACTCTGCTCCAGCTATTCAACCAGTTGCCTTTGTTGAATATCTAAACGAAAGACATGCCCTTAAGCAGGATACATACGCACAGTTAGAATATGCAACAGGTGTTTCTTTAACAGATATCTCGGGGATGGCTGCTTTAATAAGTCAATTAGAGGTTAAGGAGTTAATAAAGGTAGAAGCTCCTATAAATCAAATTTATTATAAAGCTTTTCTGCCTCAGGATGCATGGCTAAAACGCTCTGAAAGATTGGCTCAGCCTTTGGAGCTACATCTCACAAAGCAGGCTAATGCTGTCGGTAAAAAGCTTATAGCAATAAAGGAAATTTGGCCAGATAATTCTGAAAGCATCAATCCAATTCTTGAGCAAAAGGAATATGATGTTTCTAATGCAGGGACAATAAAGGATGTAATTGTTCAAGCAGAGGCTTGGAAGCGTGATTTGTCAATAGATGATTCTGTGTTTAAGAATTATATTGCATCAGGTCAGGCTCCACTTCTTGTTTTTGCTCCTATTGATTTAACCTTTGAGGAGCTGAAGCATGAATTGGAACCATTTAAGTCAACTCATAAAAATGTTTTTATTTTTGTAGGAAAGAAAATAATTAATTAGAAAGGAAAGTGTTATGAAAAAATGTTTAATTGCAATATTCTCATCATTATTGCTTGTATGCAATATTAGTGCAAAACCAGTGGAATATGGTTTTATCTCTGTTAAAAGCTTAAATGATTGCTTAAGCAAAATAAATGAGCTTAATACAGATCTTCAACTTGGTGCTGCTGTTTATTCCTTGCCAATGCTGATTTCACAATCCCTTTCAGAGGGCTATTGTGTTCCAGCATTAGATAAGCCTATTGCTGTTTGCTTAATCGCTGATGAAGAACTGGATGTTGAAAATGTCTTTGAGGCTGTTTGCATACCAACAGCATCATCTATGGAAGCAATAGTAAATGAAAAGAAGCTTACTAGTGTTGATGTAGAAAAAAATCTTTATGAGGCAGAAGGTGTTGTTGTAATATTCAAGGATGGATATGCAATTTTCGCTGAAAATCAATCAATTTGTGAATTTGCTGCAGGATGCTTTACTAAAGCATTTAAGGCATCATTCCCAAAGTCGCTTGTAACGGCAAATATTAATTTAATGGTAGAAGATAAGCTATCTTTAGAAAAAGACTTTTCATTTGTCGAAGAAGCTCCTAAAGCTGTTAAACAGGCTTTAACAAGATTTTTAAATTTTTGTATTGAAGTAGCTGCTTCTCAAGAATCAGTAGAAATAGGGCTTGACTACGAAAAAGGCGTCGGATTTGTGCTTGAGTCAAAGTCATATTTTGACAAGACTTCCGAAATGTATAAGAAAAATAAGTCTGTAGATACTGAAATTAAAAGAAAGGATTTGTTAATGATAAATCCTTCTGCAATTGTTTCTTCTAAAATAGCATTTAATGAAACAGAAAAATATGTATATGAAATATTAACTGATTTAAAAGATATTAAGTGATAGTATGCTTGAAAAAATTAATGATATAAATGACATAAAAAAACAAATAACAAAAAATACAAAAGTAATCTCTATAGCACATATCACAAATGTAACAGGTGA
>NZ_CALDKF010000010.1 GCF_937898925.1 uncultured Methanobrevibacter sp. | reverse complement strand
ATAGCTAAAGGAAGCGCTAAAATACTTTGATAGAAAGCGGCAAGTCCTGCCACTACAAAAATGCCTAAAGCTACTAATGAAGTTAATACTCTCATTCCTTTTTCATCATTCATTTTTAAGCCTTCTAATAGTTTTAATTTTAATTAATTTCGTTTTATATTAATAATTTCATTAATTTTAATTCATTTAATTTAAATAATAATCATGATAATTGAACCAACAGTACAGAGAATTGCAATGGATATTTGAGCCATTACGGAATGGTTTGGATTTAGCATAGGAGTTGTAGCATTGATAAATCCTGTAATTATACAGATTACAATCATTCCAATCAAGTATCCGACAACTGAAATCGGTCCAAAGAATATTGTTAAGAATAACCATAATAGAATATACCATGCGATTGATTCTGAAAACATTATGTATCCTCTAAGCATACCAAAGTGTTCAGTTTCAAATCCAGATATGATTTCCTTTCCTTTTGTGATTGCAAAAGGAGAATATGGAGATTTTGTAACAATCAATGTGAAGAACATAATTGCTGCAAGAGGCAATTGCAATACTAAAGGACCATGCACTGCCTGATAAGCTATAATTCCACTGATATCCATAGTTCCAGTCAATAGGAATATGATTGCAATTACTGCAAAGAGTGGCAATTCACCAGCTGCTGAGAAAACAGCCCTTACACAACTTATCTTACCATATGGGGAACCTGATGAGGATCCTGCATTATGCTCTACAATCTTATGGATTGCATAAACACCAAATATGATCATTAAGGAACCTTGAGCCACTGGCCCTACAATAACTGCAGTAACCCAAACAGCTGCTAAAATAACTGTAATACCTACATAAAACGGCATCGCAGCAGTTTTTGGAAATGAAGTTTCCTTAAAGAAAAATTTCAATGAATGCAATAAGTACTGTATAATAGGAGGTCCTGGCCTCAATTGGACTCTTGCCATAACCTTTCTATGGAAACCTAATAAAAGACTACCTGCAAGGAAAGCGATTACTACATTGATTAAAATTTGAGCCATTAAATTCATGATATCTGCAAAGAGATTCTACTAGTAACCTGTGAAAGGCTCTTCTCTTCTTTCCTCCTCTTCCTCTTTTATTGGTTTGGACATTGTAAGAAGTCCAAATGAAAGTACTAAAAATGGTATACAAACAATAGCTATTGCATAGACTATCCAATCAGCTGGATTAAATATTAAAGCATAAAGGATAGCTAATACTGACGCAATCAAGATAATATAACTAGCTATTTTCATTTTATTCATTTTAACGACCTTCTATTTTAATAATAAATTAATAAACATGATTTTTACTGATTTAATTCATTTTTAATTCTTCATTTTTCTTAATAATCATTTTTAATTATAATATAGTTAATAAGATTTCAACAAATCTAACAATAATAAACAATGAACTTAAGTGGATAATCAATATGAATGGAGATCCAGGAGTTCTAAACATTTCTGCCTTACTTGCAAAGAATGGTGCTATACCGCTTTCACCGCAAACTCCTATTAACATTACAAGCGCTCCAAATATCATCATTGGGCTTGCAGGGATTGCAGCGAGTTCAATTAAGCTTAAGGTACCGGTAGCTGCTAAAATCATAGCTGCTCCACCAAAGAGTGGCAAACCGCACATCATTGCAATCAAACCATATTGATAAGCGGAATTTAAAACCTCCACCTGCTTTACAGCAGAAACAATACCGATGTTAACAATACCAATCAAAGCCATGAATAAGGTAAAGTTAAATAAATCTCCAGTAATCATAGCTCCTGCAGTAGCTATACCACAGATAATAGCCAGGAATCTTCTATGCTTGAATTCCTTTTTGCCAACTGCAACCTTATTTTCATCAAGAGAACCAAACATTGCTTCCACTTGAGTTTCAGTTCGGCTCATGGCTATCAATGCTGTAAACACAAGTATAGTTACAAACAAGAATATGTGGAGAGGGTTTAAATAAAGAACAATGTCTCCTAAAGGAATTGTTCCCATCAAGTCTCCGCCTAAACTTTCTATAAGCATTTAAAGTCTCCTTTTTTATTTTAAGTTCATTTATTTAAATTTTTTGAATGATAAACTGATAAATATAATATTTTAAATTTTAAATTATTTTTTTAAATTATTTT
>NZ_CALDKF010000009.1 GCF_937898925.1 uncultured Methanobrevibacter sp. | reverse complement strand
TAGAAATCCGCAGAGATATATTTCCATGGAACTCCTGTGTCTATCATTTCTACAGGAACATCAATCTCATGATTGTTCTTTAGCATTTGTGTTAAGGCAAACAATCCTGGAAGTTCTATTATATGATGTGACACATCAATTAGGGTGACTCCTAATTTTTTAGCTAAAATTGCATTTGAATGGTTTAAGTCTCCAGATACGAATGCATCAACAGACCTATCCTTTGCCAATTTAATAAACTCCTTATTGCTTAAGCCGAATCCAGAGACAATAGCTATCTTTCTAAGCATCTTATCGAAATCCCCATCATTAACCAAGCGGACATTTTCAGGACCGAACTTATAGCAGACCAATGCTAAAAACTGGTCCAATGTCTTTGTTGAAGAGCAAATTCTGCCGATACCAGTCTGCTTATGGAAAATGGACATTGGCTTTAAACCTAAATAATAAGCCAAAGCATCATTTGAACCTCCATTAATGATATCCCAATTCGAATGGACAACATATGTTGGAGTCTTTGGCATGAACAAAGGAGGATGATGTGAAATAACCAGTTCACCTTCCTCAAATTTCAAATCATCTTCAGGCAATAAATCCATCAAAACATTAATATTCTTAATATCTAAATTTTCATAATTTTTACTGAAATATCCTATGTTGTCATTTTTCAATGCATATTTACGAGGAACCAATTCATCTATAACATTAAAAATATCATTTGCAAACACAATACCACCTAACTAATATCCCTAAAAATTCTTAAAAATAAAACTATAAATAAAACTCATTACCACCTAACTAATATCTCTGAATAAATCTCATCAATAAACTCATTAATTATGCCATCACAGCCAAATGGCTGGATTGTTGAAACCTTTAGGACTGGTGATTCTATCAATCTAAAGAATTTCTCCAAATCCTTTTCCTTGAATATGATCTCTTCATAAAATGTCATTTCAGATGCACAATAAAGAACTCCATCTCTAGCCAATATACTATTCATGGATTGCCTTAAAACATCTATTGCTAAAGTCATTGTTCCAGATGTTTTTGTATTCAATCCTTTGGTTTTAAGAACATACTTATTATAGGAATTAACCATATTTGCCCTATCATATATGTTATTCTTGTCCTTAAGCAAAGCATCATTCTCTTCAGCTATAGGATCCTCAATCAGGAATACCTTTGTAAAAATGGCTTCAGACTGGTTTTCGTTTATTCCTCCCAAGCCAGTGGTGTCTATGACAACATCAGCATTTTTAATCAATCCCAAGTCTGAAGAGAACTTTATATTCTTGAAATTCTCTTTGAATATGTCTTCTTTAGTCTCATCCCCAACAGTAAGGGGATTTCCTAATTCTGAATCTATCAATCCTTCCAAATGAGGATAAATATCCACAATAGTTATGTCCTTGAAATTATTAAATGACAAATATTTTGCAATGGCTATTCCTGTAAAATAGGTTCCAATGATTACAATAGAGCTTTCCTTATCGATAGTTCCATCATCATTTAGACTATTGAATAAGCTTAATGCAGCATTTGCTTTCTTTTGCAAAATGAGATTGAAAATGTCAATCAATCTGACATTTGATTTGACTGTAAAAACCTCTGAACTTATTCCAGTATCATAATCATTATTGCTCATTAAACCATCTCAAGAATCTAAAATCAAATATCCTCATCACATTCAAAGCCAACTTTCTTTAATGCCTCCAATGTTTCCTTATAGACTGTCTCTTCTAAAGACTGCTTGTGAATTACATGTGATGGAGATGACGCTGCAGTGAGAATTCTGGACTTGTTGTCCATAAAAACCATAAGTGAGCCAGAACCAGGAATCCCTAAACGGCCTCTGGCAATTACTAAATCAGCATCTGATTGATCCACTGCAATCATGGCTTTTGCAATTGCAGGCATGCGACTGAAATCAGCGTAATTGGTATTGACTTGCAAATATTCTGCAGATGGGATATCGAATCTATTAAGAACTTCATTGATTACTTCCACTTTTATCCCATTCTTATTGGGAACTACAATCTTAGCACCACGAATATAATCTTGAATAGCTCTAATCTCTTCAATAGTATCTCCTTTACGAGTGCCTTCATAAGATTGGATGGATGCTTTTCTAATGCTTTCTTCAAATGCCATTTTACCACCGAAAATAAAAAAAAGAAAAAATTTCGTGAATGGAATTAACCTCTTTTGATGATGAATCTAAGCATGAAGCTGAACTTCAAGGCCTAAGTCTTCAACAACTGAAATCACTTCATGCAAATTGCCATAATCAGGGTTTCCTACTCCCTTAACCACTAAAGGATAATCCTCAGGAATGACAGTTGCCAAGTTGTTTGCACCTGCAAGCAAAGGAAGCTCAACATTCTTAGGACCAATGGTTGGTGTTGGAACAGTGATTCTAATGCGAGGATACATGATTCTTGTAATGGCTATTGTCTTCAATTGCTCTTCAATTGAACAAGGAGGATGATTTTCCATTGGAGTGTCAACATAAGGATTGAATCCCATAATAGGAATCTCTTCCAAGCTGTCAAAAGTTCCTAAGAACAATAAATGGTCAACCCTATCTTCATAAGACTCTCCAAGACCAATCAATAATCCAGAAGATAATCCAATGCCCGCATCAGAAACCATCTGACAAATATTAATACGATCAGATAATTTTTCACCAGGCTTTACAAAATTGAAAACATCTTCATTGATTGTTTCTAAATTGCAACAAACGGTATCAGCATTGCATTTCTTCAACTCGCCAACAGCCTCTTGAGTTAAGTCAGCACCGACATTAACTAAGATCTCTAATGAAGTTTCTCCTTTTACAATTCTTGCAGCATTGACTGCCTGCTTGCCTTTATAACCATGTCCTCCAGAGCAGCTTATTCTAGGAATGCCTGATTTCTCAACGCATTTAGCTGCCTCACGTATTTCCTCATCGGATTTATAGAATGCATCATAATATCCGATTGAAGAAGTCTTTGCAGCAAAGCCACAGTATTTGCATCTTGGTTGAACTTGACATTTATTTGTAAGATGAATAGTTGATGTCAATTTGATTACATCAGAACATTCATTACGAATTTCACAAGCGACATCACACAATCTCTTTAAATTCTCTTCATCATCTATTTCAAATAATTGGATTAATTCATTTCTACTTAATTTTTCTCTATTTTTAGCTTTTTCTAAGATAGATTCTATCAAGTTAACACCTTACACTTATGAATAAACAAATAATTATTTAATAATAATAATTAGATTAACATTTCACAAATTCCAATTCAATAAGCTTTATAAACATTAATCTGCTTGCATTAAAATAATTAAAATATTAATCTAATTACATTAAACAGAAAAATAAAAAATTTTAAAACTTATGAATAAATTATAACAGAATCATCTTATTTTTTAATAGAATTATTAAAATGATAATAAATTTTGAATTATTTTCTTAAAATTCTAAAAATTATGATAATAAATAAATAATAATATATACAAATATTTATTCATTAGATAATTCGTTATTATTTTCCATGAGTTTTCTAGAATTTAAATAATAACCTATTATTTAATGCAGCTAAAGAATTAAATTAATAGCATTAATCCCAAAATTCACAAAAAAGATTAATGACTATTAAATTTAATTTCTTTAGTTTTTGGTAGCTAAAATTTCTCTAAAGAGCAATTTCAACTATTATAACTTGTAAAGTTATAATTCTTATTTTAATCTATTTCAAGACTAAATAATTATTTAATATTTTAGACCAAACTACTTTTTTTAATCTTTTAGACCCTATTTACTTATTTGGATCTTTTTTCTAAAGATTCTAAGATAGTAGGTACAATTTCAGATAATGGACCGAAGTTCATGGAGTCAGCGGTACCTAATAATGCACCAGGGTTTAATGCATCATCCATTTTGTCAATACCTTCATCAGCCATTAATTTGGTTACGTTAGTTAATGCTTCGTTAGCCATCATTTGTGCAAATCCTGCTGGTGCACCTAAGATTTGGGTTACAGTGTCTCTGTAAGATAAAAGACCAGCGTAGGTAATTGCAGTTACTGCGGAACACATGTCACATACAGGACCTACCATGTTTGCAGGTAAGGTGAATGCGGATCCTCTTGCTTTGGTACCTAAGTCTTTTAAGGTTTCAATAGATGCAGCGTCAGCAAATCCTTCTGCAATGTAAACTTGACCTTTCATTTCAGGTACTGCACCTGGGTGGTAGGAAGCTACATTTACGTTTTTACCTAAGTCTTCGAAGATTTTGTTTAAGCTAGGAGTTGGAATGGTACATGCGTGGGTTACAATAGCACCGTCTTTAATTACATCAGCGAATTTTTCGATGATTGCAGGTTGCATACCTCCTTCTGGTAACCAGGTCATGATCCAGTCAGCGTCAGCTACTGCTTCACGGTCATCAGTGGTACATTTCATACCTAAGTCTTCTGGGTGAGTGAAGTGAATAGCTCCACCAGCTGGTTTAGGTACAGTTTCAGCTAATTCTCCTACTTTTGCTCTGATTGCAGGCATTACATCTTCAGGAGTTCCTGCTTTGTGTGCTGCGATTACTTCTGCATAATCGAAGTCTTCTACTACAGTGAATTCACCGTCAAATACTGGGTCTGCTACAACAACTTCGTCTACACCTGCTAATTCTAAAAGTTCAGCACCCATTTCAATAGTAGAGTGGGTCATAGAAATGTTTTCTTTACCAGTTGCTTCTGCTACTTCACAAGCTCTAGAGAAATTTGTAATTCCACTAGCTGCGTGAGTTCTGTAACAGCCAGCACCTAAAATTGCTACTTTCATTTTTAATATCTCCTTTATATTTTACCACTTTGTCAAAATATTTCAATTTGATAATTGTATCACTAATTCTAATAATGGGATAAACTTTCTCTTTTAGTGAAAATATATGAAATCATGGTAAAACATGATTATAATCTTTTAAAGTTCATAAACACCATTTTAAAGCACTTAATTAGAAGCCAAAACATAATAGAATTCTTGACATAATTAAGTGAGTAATACTTAAAAGAATTTTTCAATGTTTTAGTAATACTAATTAACAAAGTAGTAATAATAATTATATTGTAATACATATTTAAAATTATTTATTACTCTTTGTGCCATATGAAACTAAAAGTAATACTTCGAAAATTTTTTTGGAAAAAAGCTAAAAAGAGTTGAAAAATAACAAAATTTTTATATTATAGAAAAATTAAATAAAAAAATAGAATTAGTAATAAAATTATATAAAAAAGTATTACTTTTTTATGGATTTTCCATATTTTGATAATACTTTAAAAAAATTTGAATAAATTGCAACACTTATTTGAAAATTACTAAAAGACTCAAAATTGAGGGAAAAAATGTACGAACTTATTAAGGAATCAATTAATAGTGATGAAAGTGCTTTGGAATTGGCAAAAACTGAAAAAGATGTAGGATCTGTTGTAGATGCAATATCCGAATTGAGCTTGGAAGAAACCATGAAACTCGGAACTCGTTTTAAAAAGTTCCCAATAGGATGTGACTTGACTGAAGTGGTTGTTGGAACCTGTGCATCAGATCTGGAAAAGATGGAATTGTTTGGTAACTGCATGCTTGCCAACATGATAGGGGCACCAATACACATTTGTGCATACGCATTTTCAGACATTGCAGAAAAGTATGGGCAAAGAGGTGTTGAGATAATGGAAGAAGTCTATAACATTACTGACGTTCCATTAGATCTTGACCATTTCGGAAAATACGGTGCAATGAGATTCCCTAAGCATATTGTAGGATGTGGAGGGGACTGCTATAACAAAGGCCCAAGCTTTACCGAATGCCCAAGAGGAAGGATACATGAAAGATTGATTGATAAGGAAAAGGCTGAACTTGAAGATAAGGAAAAATGGGTTCAATTATCATCTTCTGTTGCAATCAACTTAAGCAGTGAACAATGCAATGATGGACATGCTGCACCTCTTGAAGAGGCTGAAGATTTGGCAAACCTTGCAAAAAAATATGGGAAAGGACTGGAAGCAATCATGTTTGTCGGTGACGGATACGATGAATTGATTACTGGATTTAGTAAAGCAATAGAAATGGGAGTGGATGTCTTTGTAATCGAAGGAGGACCATTCAACAGATGTGAAAACACAAATGAAAGCTTTGCAAAGGCAATAGCTATGAGCAGAATATTATGTCCTGGAAAAGTGGTTGCAACCAATGGAGCTTATGAAAGTGAATGCAGGGCAGGACTTAGATCTGGATTGAATGTAATCATCACCGGTTTTCCTAAAAATCACCATGGATACATGTGCGGTTTTGAACCAGGAACTGCAAGAAGAGGCAAATTTGGTCTTCCAAGAGTGATAAAAATCATGAATGAGGAGATTCAAGGCGGACCAACAAGAGTGCCAGTTCAAAGAGAAGAATTGCTAGCGCTTACCCATGCAGTTAAACTAGCAGGGCCAGAAAACATTTATCCAAGAACAATTGGTTCATTTGCAATTGGAGATGCACACTGGGCAACAATACAAAACTCCAAGATGTATAAAGAGATGAATTTACCAAAAACATTAGATGAAATTGCAAATAGTATAAATGGAAACACCGTTTCACTCCATGGAGGAAGATTCGTTTCTTGGCTCGTTGCAAAGGAATTGGATAAGCGAGGAATAGATGAAATCATCATAACTGACAGCAATCCATGGATTGAAAGAGTCACTGTAAATAACTTGCAGGAAGAATTGAATGCTTCAGTCCATATAGGACATTGCAATGATAGGGATTCCGGATATATTGCAAAAGAATCCATTATCACTACAACAATTCCTAAAATACATAATGCAATTAAAGAAAAAATACCACATGCTATAAACATAATTTAGGATGCAAACCAATAAAACAAAAAGTATAAAAAAGTGTGAAAAAATCAATCGTAATACAAATTTATAAAAAATTATTAAATAAGTAATACTTTTTTAGAAAAAAGTAATAAAGTTTTTATATGAAAAATAATATAATAAGATATGTGTTTAAAGAGAACTATTTTTTAAACTATATCGCTCAAATTAAAAATAAAAAAATATCTCTTTAAACTATGAGAACAATGTGTCACCTAAAACAAAACATTGTTCTTATTTATACTCATCAGAATTTTTAATTTATAAATCAAACAAATAAGCCAAAACCAATTTTCTTCCTCCTTATCACTTTATTTTAAAAATTTAATCCACCTGCCAAACATCATTAAATCAGCACATTATCATTAATTTCCACAAAATTAATCAGAAAAAAATCATATTTTTGGCTCTAATTTTTTTATTGCAACCCCTAAAAAGACAATTATCGTAGGGAAAAATACAGAATAAAGAACCAATATCAAATCACCAGGAACCAAATCGCCAATCACTACAGACGCTGCAAGAAGCATTGTCAAAAGAATGACCGGTGCTAAAATAGCTAAAAAAGTATAAATCATAACAAATGCATTCAACTTTTCACTATACTCCTTCAATTTCATTCTAATGTCAAAATTCACATCATCTGCAATTATGCTTAAGGAATTGGATAAGTTTGCTCCAATCCTCAAGCTTGTTAGAATTTCATATATCACTCTTGATAATGCCTTTGAATCAACTCTTTTTTCAAGATTCAAAAATGCATTTTCTGTACTTTCCCCATATTTGATCTCTTCAAGGACTCTTGAAAACTCTAATGACAAAATGCCATAATCTGAGCTTGCAACAGAATCCAATGAATCAAACAAGCTTCTACCAGACCTAAGTTCAGTTGCCAATTGCCTTAATGCATATGGAAGTTCCTTTGAAAATGAAGCATATTCGTTTTGCTTTTTAATCTTCGGATAATAGAATATTGCTATTGAGATTAACAGAACTGAAATGAAAATTGCGATACCCAATTCCAATGAAACAAAATAGCTAATTAAAGCAATGATGAGTGTTAGAATAAAAAATAATATTGCAATAATTCTTAAAATGTAATTATAAAAATTAGATTCATCAATTTGAGAGAAATTGTTGTTTAGCAAAAAATTAATCAATTTTTCTTTAAGGGCATCTAGAAAATTACCATTAGTTTCATTATTGTCCATTTCCAATGATTCATCATTTTCATAACTTGTGCCTTTCAAACTGGTGAAAATATTTTGAGAATCCTTAGATGAATTCAATCCATTTGAAGATGATTCCTGCAAATATCTATTTTCCAGCTCTACAAATATACTATCATTTTTTAAGAGATCATTTAACTTAAAAATCCCCCCATTAGTTAAATTGAACTCATCTTTAGAATTATTTTCTTCATTTAATCCATTATCATTATTATTATCATTATCCCAATTGTTTTTATTATGAAATTTATCCAAAATGAAAACAATGAAATCAATGCCTTTTATGAAAAAACTGATTAAAAGATCACTTAAGTGAATAAAAAATTCATCTAAAATAACAATCACCATCATCTAAAAATTAAGTAAAAGAATAAAGTAAAAAATGAAAAGATAATTAACTATCAAAATATTAAAAATACGTCTAAATAAAATGAAAATTTTATAAGAACTATTAATCTAATCCAACACCAATCTTATTTAATACATAGTCTGAATTGAGATAATAAGTTTCAAGAATTTTAGATATATCTTTTTGGGAAGATATGTTATTTTTTACCAAATAGTTCAAAACCACTTGTCTCTTTTTCCATTCCTCATTCAATTTAGAGATATGAACTCCCTTGAGATTAGCCATTTCCTCCAATGTTTTGCTGACTATTGTCAAGTTTTTGAATTCATCCCTTTCACTATCCCACTGGAACAATTTGCTCAACTGAATTGTTCCCTCTTCCATACCTGTAACTTCTGCAATCTCTGTAATTCTCCTATATGAAATTCCATCTGATCTGTATATTCTCTTTTCCATGATAATGAAATCAATTGACGAAACCATTATTTTGGGAACATTCATTGGAGCATTTGTAAGTCTTGTAATGGTTTCACGGGAATTGTTTGCATGCAAGGTTCCAAAGCCTGAATGTCCAGTATTCAATGCAGTGAATAGTGTGATTGCCTCATTTCCCCTAACTTCTCCAACTATAATTCTGTCTGGCCTTTGCCTTAAGGCATTCTTAACCAAATCCTCAATTGTAATTTCCCCTTGATTTTCAATGTTTACAGTTCGTGCTTCCATTCTGATTATGTGATTGTGTGGAATCTGAAGCTCCAAAGTGTCTTCAATTGTGATTATTCTCTCCATTGGATTGATGAATATAGAAAGTGCATTAAGAAGTGTTGTCTTTCCTGAACTTGTTCCACCGGATACTATGATATTTGCAGGCTTCACTCCCAATCCATCAACACATAGCCATAAGAATGAAGCCATTTCAGTATTCAATGTGTTGTATCTAATCAAGTCAACAATTGTTAAGGGCTCCTTTTTGAATTTACGAATTGTTATTGTAGGCCCATTTGCAGATAATGGAGGGATTGTTGCATTAACTCTTGAACCATTTGAAAGTCTTGCATCCAGAATGGGTGACTGCTGGTCTATTCTCCTGTTTGTTTCACGGGCTATTGAATCAATGATATTTGTAATCTTTCCCTCATCTTCAAAGAAGAGGTCAGTTTCCATCATCCCATATTTTCTATGATAGACAAAAACTGGCTTATTGATACCTATAACCATTATCTCCTCCAGATTATCATCTTCAATCAATGCACTTAATTCCCCATATCCAATAAGTTCCTTAAGCATATTCCTTGCCAAATTTTCCTTGTAATCATAATCAAATCTATTCTGCAACCTATTTTCCAAAAAACGGATTATGTCCTTTAATATCAATTCCTCATTAAATGAAGACATCTTCTCTGAAATAGCTAAATCTATGAGATTTTCCCTTAACTCTTCTAATATGAACTTTTCCTCATCTGAAAAGTTGAATTTCAAGACATTGTATCTTGGAATCAGATTATCATTTTCATCTTCCTTATCATTATGTATTGAATTCATTTCCATCAAATCACCAAATCATGTTAAAGAGCGAATTATCCATTTAATTCACTAAATGTACATCTGCATGTAAATTATTATAGCAGGCAAGATTAGAACTCCCATCAAATGTGATTTGCTTACTCCCAAATAATGTGGAAGCAAACCCATTGCAGTGGTTGTAATCAATGCAAGTGTCAGATATAAAATTGGTCCTTTGTAGATTATTGCAAAAGCGTACAGAATTGCTATCATCAATAAAATCACGGCTATTGAAAGCTTTCTATAATCTATTCCCTGCATGAGATTTGAAAAGCTATCTCCTAATTTCAAACAGATCATCAAAGATATTGAAACTGCAATTAAAGAAGCAAAAGTGAAAATCATCAGATGCGATAAAGTGAACTGCGAAATCAAATAGGACATATATACGGCAATTCCGCTCCGTGGATTACCAATCAAATAAATAGCTATGAGTGAGAAGAGAGTGTCTGAAGTGTTTAATCCACTATTAGCCAGCAAAAAATTCTTTGTATCATCACTGTCATCACTTGTTCCACATGCTCCTTGTGCTATAATGCTTCCTTGAGCAGGGCCGAATCCTGGCAAAAATCCTAAAATAGCTCCAGCAGTTCCTCCTGCAAATATGCTTTTGATTGCATCCATGTCAATTTCCAAATCATAGAATCTGTTTTGATGTGGAATTGAAGAGCTATCGTTTAAACTAAATAAAATTGTACTGATTCCAAACAAACCACTAAAGGTGCACATTAAAGAGATTCCTGAAGATATTGGGGTTTGAAGCATTATCCAACCTAATATGCCTGATAAAACAAAAAGGAGGAGGGACCATAGAAAAGCAATATTTCCTGAACTTAATTTGTGAATCATATATACCGATACTACAGTCAAGATAATCCAGGTATATGGCTTGGATATTCCCTGCAGAAAGGGGAGTGCCACTGCAAATATTGGCATCATGATAATCACTACAAGAATGGCTCCAAACCCACCAACAGAAACTATGCGAATAGCTTCCTTAGATCTTCCTTCTAAAACCATCCTATGACCTGGAAGAATGGATGTAGCAGTCCCTTCCTCGGGAACTCCAAGAAGCATTGATGGAACAAATTCGATTAGGGCATGGGCTATTGACATTGAAACAAATATTACACATAAGAATTCTGCAGATATGTAATTCAATAGAAATGCGGAGGATGCAAACATTATGGCACCTGCAGTATTGACATGTATTCCTGGAACCATCCCTGTACAGGTTCCTATTCCAATGCCAATAAAGCATGCCAAAACCAAATCGAACATATCCTTTACACCATACTTATTTTGCTTTTTTAAGCAGTTTCAATACAATAACTAATTTATATGAACTTATATTTAAAATAAGCAGTTAAAAATGACTTAAATATAAAAATAAGATTGTTAAACAAAAATGAGAATGAAAAATTGATTTTAAATTGAAAAAATAAAATTATAATGAAAATTATAATGAATTAGTAAAAAAGCATTGAAAAAATTGTTTTAAAATTAGTGCAATGAAATAAAATAATATGAAATAAAATAATATGAAATAAAATAATATAAAAAAAGTAAAAGAACTAGTTAAGAGAATTCACTCCCAACTAGTGATAAAAGTTTTGGTCCAGGTTTTGCAGCCCGAAGGGCTGGAAAAGCTGGGTTAGTCATCTAAAATAACAGCTGGTTTAATTAAGTCACGTGGTTTGTCTCTCATTAAAATCATAGCTTCTTCGATGTCATCAAATTTGTCGAATTTGTGGGTGATTAATTTGGATGAGTCGAAACGGCCATATTCAACAAGATTTGCTAATTTTTCCATTCTTGCACGTCCACCAGGACATACTCCACCACGGATAGTCTTGTCAGCAAGTCCTTGACCCCATGAAAGACCGTCGATAGGAATGGTTTCAATACCGTCATAGTGTAATACGTTACCGATAATACCACCGACTTTAAGTACGGATAAAGCTTCGGAGAGGGTGTCTTTTCCTCCACCACCGATTACTACTTTGTCTACTCCTTTTCCATCGGTTAAGTCCATGATTTGATCTACAGTGTTACCGTTGTGGTAATCTACAATATCATGTGCACCGTATTCTTTAGCTACTTTAATAGCTGCTGGACGACTTCCTACAGCAATAAGGTGGGAAGCACCCATGATTTGTGCACCAGCGAGTGACATAAGTCCTACAGGACCGATACCGAAACAAGCTACAGTGTCACCAGGTTTAATTTCAGCAAGTTCTGCAGCATAGAAACCAGTAGTCATCATGTCTGAAATCATTACAGCTTGTTCTAAGCTTACATGTTCAGGCAAGTGTGCTAAGTTTGCGTCAGCTTGGTTTACATGGAATTGTTCTGCAAATACACCGTGCTTAAAGGTTACAAAACTCATACCTGTTCCCATACCGTAACAGTGTTGGGAGAATCCTTGTTCTGCTGGTACAGTTAACCAGTCAGGAGTGATAGCAGGTACAATTACACGGTCTCCAGGTTTGAAGTCTTTGACTTTGTCCCCTACTTTTACTACTTCAGCAGTAGCTTCGTGTCCTACTACACGGTTAGGTGCATCGCTCATGTATGCATGGCCCCATACGATGTGTACATCTGAAGTACATGGTGCCATAGCTAAAGGTTTACAAATTGCGTCGTAAGGCCCACATTCATCAAGTTCAATGTCTACCCAGCCGAGTACGTCTTGTTCGATTCTTGCCAATCCTCTCATTTTTATATCTCCTAAAAAATTATATAAGATTTGATCAATTCTGGAATAAGCTGGAAATAATCATCTCCAATAATTAGTTTAGTTAACTAATTATTTAAATCTTTATAAAAAATTTTGAATACTATTCAAAAAAATTATAATAAACCTGGTTAAACAATTAATAAAAATATGTATAATTGAATATTTTTTAAAAATTTTAAAAAATTGTATATAAATTTCAATTATAATAATTAAAATATTACAAAGATATGAAATAAAAAATTAGATTAAACAAAGTAACAAATAATGAAATTTTGAAAAAAAGTAATTAAATAAAAATAGGTTTAAAAAAATTTAAAATAAAAAAGAAAATTTACCACAAAAAGTGGTAAGATTTTGGTCAGGTTTTTAGCAGAATGCTAAAAAGCTGCTTACATTAATCTTCTAGAATCAGTAATTTCTGCACTAGCTACATCAGCTAAAGCGATGACAGCTTCTTCAGTAGGTCCAGTTCCACCTTCACCGTCTTCTACGATGAATACAACATTTAAAGCTACTAAACCGAATGCAATAGGTTCTTCAGTTATTTCGTGTAATTCTGCATCTGCAGGCATTGCATCAGTGATTGCTGCTTTTAATGCTTCTAAATCTACTTCTGGGCTTTCAGGCATTACTTTTAAAGTGTTAACAACTTCTCCCATAATCATTCCTCCAATAATTCTAGATAATTAATTAATCTAAACTTAATCTAAATTAAATTAATTTAAATACAATACTTAATTTATACCAAATTAAACTTATGGTCCTTCAAATCCACATTCGCATTTGTAAGAGTGACCGAAAGTACGGCAACTTTCACATCTTGCGATAGGTTTACCACATACAGGACAGTTGAATTGAACATAAGGTTCAATTAATGGTATTTCTTGTTTACAAGATTGACAGTTTACTTTTTCCATATATATCACCGAATATATTATAAATATTTTAATTTATTAATTTATAAACTTAATGATTAATCAGAATCTAAGCAAGGCTAATCTAAGCAAAGCGCTTCGGGCCATTGAACTTAAATTCATCTTAAGTTCACCTATGAATTAATAAAAAAGATGCTTATTCATTATGTATAAATGTATATTCAAAAGAATCCTCATTATTCTCATTATTCATAATAGACAGGACTCTTTCAGGATACTCTCCATTTACAACATAACAATCCAATCCATACTCAATCAATAAAGTAGGCAACATCAAGTCAATTGATGATTCGTCAAAAGTCAGTAGTTTATTTACATCAATTTCATTGATCAGTTCCGCCCCACTTAAGGATGGATCTTTTGTATATATACCATTTACATTTGTTGCTATTAAAAGCTTTGCATCCAAAAGGCTTGCAATGTATGCTGCAATTGAATCACTTGTCACATCCCATGAATGTGCAAATGGCTCGTTTTCCTTTAGGATATCGGAACAAATCATAATTGGTATCTTATTCAAGTCAGAAATACTTATCGCTTCTTCTATGGTATAGCTGATTTCTGTAAATGCTAATTTATCATTCAGCAATTTAGCTAAGATGTCCATCGCATCAATAGCTGTTTCATGGGTTACATCCTCTGAGAATTCAATCTCATTATCGTATTTTCTAATCAGATTGGCAAACTCTCCACCGCCAATAACAAACAGGCAGTTTTCGCCTTCCAATGCATTAGCAAGTTCAATAGCTTTCCTTGGGAATAAACTTCCACCAATCTTAATAACCCATTCAATAATACTATCACAACTGAATGATTAATAATTTAAAAAATTTAATTCTTATAAAATATGGAATATTTCTAAAAATAACATTTCAAAAGATGAAATTTTCAAGAATTGAATATTTTTAAAAATAAAATACTTATAAAAATAGCATTTATTAATTATTTATTTTTTACATTATATATAATTATGTTTTTTAATCACATTATTTTAATTATGTTTTTTCAGATTGAAAATTTCAAATATTAAAAAATAAATTATATATATACTCCACCATATAAAAATAATTATATAAATCTTGGGGAAAGATTAATGAGTCAAAATAGAATAGAATGGATTGATCTTGTAAGGGCAATAGCTATTTTAACTGTTTTGTACATCCATGCAACAGATGGAATCTATATCATATCATCTGATGCAATTATGAACTATACATTGTTTTCAAGGATATTTCAATTTGCATCCCTTTTCATTGGACGTATAGGAGTTCCATTCTTCCTGATGATTACAGGATACTTATTGCTTGACAGAACTTATGATGATGAAAAAGTTCGTAAATTCTGGACAAAGAATTGTAAAGGATTGATTATAGTAACAGTCATTTGGTCTGCAATTTATGCTGTAAGCATATTGTATGTATCCCTTTTCAGTACAAATGTCAATACAATAGAAGCTGGAAACCTATTCTTTAGCCATATGTGGTATATGCCAATGATTATTGGAATGTATCTTTCACTGCCATTTGTAGCAAGCGCTTTAAGCCATTATAAACCAAAAACAATTGAGCAAGCCACAATTGTGTTCTCACTTTTAGCATTCCTATTGCCATTCATCTCATTGTTGTTTGACATGGAAGGAATAAAAAACATAAGTATACAATTCTGTCTTGGTTTTAGTGGTGGAATCTACGGTATTTACATTATCTTAGGATGGCTAGTTAAAAAAGGACAATTCAAAAAGTATTCCAGCAATAAATTCAGATTGCTTGCAATAGCTTCATTTTTAATCTGTGTCCTGTTCCAATACTATGCATATATCAGAGGATATCCTTTCTTCTTATGGTATGAATTCCCATTTATCCTAACTGGATCACTTGCATTGTTTGAATTATGTTCCAGAAGGAAAAAGGTCAGAGGATTTAAAGGAGTTCAATTCCTATCCAAATACTCCTTTGCAGTGTTCTTAATACACAACCTGTTTAGAATTCCACTGCTTCCACTGGTTATTTTCTTACCATTTACAGAACCGGTAAAAGCTATAATCCTTTGGGTTTTATTGATAATATTCAGCTACGCAGCAGCTGCCATTATTTACAGAATCCCACAATACGGTAAATTTATTTTATACATGAGATAATAGAGATAATATTTATTATCTCACAATTTTATTTTATTTTATTTTATTTTATTTTATTTTATTTTATTTTATTTTAAAAAAAGACTATTTTAGAAAATACTAATTTTAAAGGAATTATTCAAACTCTTTTTCAAGTTCTTTAAAAGCATCCCATGCCTCTGGAGAGGGGAACAATGGATAAATATGGAACATTCCATCGCCTACAATCAAGCGAGCATCCACACCATCCTCTTTTAACTTTCCATTATATTTTAAAATGTCCTTATAGAATATTTCATTGTCTCCTGCAAAAATAAGTGTTCTTGGCAAACCAGAATTGTCTCCAAAGAGAGGGCTCACTCTATAGTCCTGAGTGTCCAAGTCTCCAGCCCATGATTTTCCTATTTCCCTAAGTCCAATTTCACCAAGAATTGGATCTGAATCATTATCATAAGGAGGATTGCTAAGTGCAATGTCAACCCATGGGGAATATACAACTATATTATCTGGTTGAGGAAAATCCATTGCCTTTAAATGCTGGCAGAATGATAGGGCAAAACCGCCACCTGCAGAATCTCCAATTAAAGAAATTGTTTGATCTTTTCCCATTTTGGAAATCAAAGATTCATATAAATCATCCATTAAGCCAAAGGTTTCATCACATGAATGCTTTGGAGCCAAAGGATAAACGGGAGCAATTACATAAGCATCCAATTTTTTAGAAATTGCTAAACAGAATAAGTGATGCTGATAGTTAATCTCATTTATAAAAGCTCCTCCATGGATAAAAACAATCACTCTTTTAGCATTCTTATCTCCAAAAGTGAAAAGAGGAGTTCCTTTAAAATCTATGCTTTTAAAGATGCTTTTTGGAGACTTTTCATCAGCATTTAGCCTTTCTTTTAATAAATCATTTATTTTATCTTGTGAGTCCATGAAATCTGATTTTGACATCATTAAGATTCTCTCTTCGATTTTTGCAATAAATGATTTTGACATGACATATCCCCTTAAAAAAGAATAAAAAAGAAATTAATGACAATTCTGGAAATTAATAATATTTATGTCAAATAAACTATATAAGTCAATATAGTAAACATATAAGCCCAAATAGAAAATATATAATCAAATATACCGAACATATAAAATATATAATCAAATATACCGAACATATAAAATATATAATCAAATATACTGAACATATAAGTCCAAATAGAAAATATATATTAAAAAAGACATAAATATAATTGATAAAGTAAATCAATTTGGAAAATAAAATGCCATTAAAAAGATTAAAATACTCAGTTGATTATTGCAGAGCAAATCCCATAGGTTTTTTAATTATTTTGTTCTTAATCTGGTCTATAAATTTTATGAACAGCTATGCCGACACACATACAATCAAATATAAAGTCATATTCTATACACTGGCATTATTAGCAACTATTTTAATGTATGGGTATGGGTTGGCAATTACAAAAGACACCATAAGAAATGGGGAAAAATTGCCAATAATAAAACTTAAGCAATGCGCCGTTTTTGGTATAAAAGCGTCCCTTATGATAACCCTCTATTCACTTATCGAAGGATTTCTTTTATATGACCTTTCAACCAGATTCTATTTGCCTGAATTTCACTTAAAATTTGCGGCATCCCATTTGATTGAAACATTGAAATTATATTATTGGCATAATCCTGTAAGCACAATTGAATTTATTGTTGTAAGCATTATGGTAACATATATAGTTGCATTCTTTATGGAAATTTCACTTGCAAGACTTGCAGATGGTGGGAGATTGCTTGGCGCATTCAACATACTTTCCATTAAACGCTGCATCGATACAATAGGATGGAAACATTATACTGCAGATTATACTAAAATTATGCTTTCAATAGCAATTTTGGCTTACCTCCAATATGGGATTGACATGTTTGGATTCTTCAATTGGATATTTGATTTAATCATTGGGCTTTTGATATTCACCATTGAATTCGTTGGAATAGGTACGATTTATCAAGATTATAAGATTAAAAAGGTTAAAAGGGTTATAGAAATTGATTAAAGTAAGTAAAATAATTTGTATAATAATTTAAAAAAAGTATGAAAAATAAAAAAAGAGAAAAACTAAAAGATAGGATTACAATAACTTCAAATCACCAGTGATTTTATCTAAAACATCATCTTCATCAGGACCTAATCCTAAAACAGTCACTGTAGATTTAGGCAATTGGGTTCTTCCCGCATCAGTAACCAAATAATATGCCACCCCATTCGCTCTTGCAAGCTCCCTTAAATTATAAAGATCCTGCAATGAAGGTGCCTTTAAAACCACTTTAGCATAGGCCTCATTTTCCCATTTTCTGATTTTTGCCTTGTCAGCCTGTTTATATGCGCCTATAGCGGCATGGCAACATTGTGCAGCTATTTTTCCTTTTCCCATCTTGATGTCAGTTCTTACAATCATTACCTGTTTCATTTTAAATCCCAATAAAATTAATTAAAAATAGAATTATTTAAAAAAATTAAATTAAGAAAATAAACTTAATAAAATTAAATCATTTCTATGATTACTCTTATATTAAACTCAAAATTATTTAAATTTAACTTTAAAAAAATCTCCCAAAAAAATATGAAAATTAATTATTTGCTCTTTTTATTCTTTTTTTAAAATAATAATTTACACAAAATTATTATAAACTATTAAAAACAAACTATATTTATTATAAATTAATTAATCAAACTTATTATATTATTATTTTAGAGGAAACGGAGATAAAATGAGTAGAATTTCTATTTTAGACAAGGACAAGTGCCAACCTAAAAAATGTAACTATGTATGTATGCACTATTGTCCTGGTGTACGTATGGAAGAAGATACAATTGTAATTGATGAGAAGAGCAAAAAGCCACTCATTTCAGAGGAATTATGTTCCGGATGCGGTATCTGTACCAACAGATGTCCTTTTGGTGCAGTCAGCGTTATCAATTTACCAGAAGCTCTCGATGAGCCTATTCACCGTTACGGCCAAAATGCATTTGAACTCTTTGGTTTGCCAACCCTTAAGGATGGAACCGTTCTTGGTTTGCTTGGTCAAAACGGTATCGGTAAGTCAACCATCATGAGAATATTGTCTGGAGAGCTTATCCCTAACCTTGGAAACTATGAAGAGGAAGCAAGCTGGGACAAGGTTATCGAATACTATAAAGGATCAGCATTGCAAAACTACTTTAAATTGCTTCAAGCTGGCGAAATCAAAACAATCCATAAGCCACAAATGGTGGACCAGCTTTCCAAAGTTGTTAAAGGAAATGTAAAGACATTGCTTTCAAATGTTGATGAAAGAAACAAGCTTGACGAAATAGTTGATGACCTTGACTTAAGAAACGTATTGGAACGTGACATGCAAAACTTAAGTGGTGGGGAACTTCAAAGAGTGGCAATAGCTGCTACAGTTCTTCGTGAAGGTGATTTCTACTACTTCGACGAACCGACCTCATGGTTGGATGTACGTCAAAGATTGAATGCTGTAAAGGTAATCCGTTCCCTTGCTGAAGCAAGTAAATCCGTACTTGTAATTGAGCACGACTTAGCTACCTTGGATGCTATGAGTGACAATGTTCATCTCCTTTACGGTGAACCTGGAGGATATGGTGTAGTAAGTGGAAATAAAGGTGTGAGAGTAGGAATCAATGCATACATCAATGGGTTCCTGCAAGAGGAAAACGTAAGGATTAGAAAGCAACCTATCGAATTCAGCATCCGTCCGCCAACACCTGAAGATGACGGTGAAGTATTGAGTGAATACAGCGACCTTAAGAAGGAATACGATGGATTCACACTTGAAGCAGAAGCAGGTAAGATTTACCATGATGAGATTGTCACTGCATTCGGTTCAAACGGTATCGGTAAGACCACCTTCGCTAAGATATTGGCAGGAGTTGAAAAGGCAACCGAAGGAGACATCCTGGAAAAAGTGGATATTGCATACAAGCCACAATACATTGAATCTGACTTTGATGGAACCGCTCAGGAATTCCTTTATGCAAATGCTCCAACATACGGATCAAACATCTTCAATAGTGAAATCGGAAGACCTCTTGCTCTCGATAACTTGCTTGATAAAAAGGTTAAGAAACTAAGTGGTGGGGAGCTTCAAAGACTTGCACTTGCTGTAACCTTGTCACAGGATGCAGACATTTATCTTTTCGACGAACCTACTGCATTCCTGGATGTAGAGCAAAGGTTGATAGCTGCTAGAGTAATCAGAAAGATCATTGAAAGCAGAAATGCAGCATCCTTGATTGTAGACCACGATATCGTATTTATCGATTACATTTCAGATAGGGCTATGGTATTCAGTGGAGAGCCTGGACTCAATGGTATTGCTTCCAAACCAGCAGACCTTAGAACAAGCATGAACCAGTTCTTGGGAGACTTGGACATTACCTTTAGAAGAGATAAGGAAACCAAACGTCCTAGAGTAAATAAATATGACTCTTACCTTGACAGAGAACAGAAAGAGCAAGGCGAGTATTACTACTTGAAAGACTAAAAAATATAGTGCGATAAAAATTATTAAAATGAAATATCATTAACTTGGCAAGTGGTGATTTTTATGAATAGCATTGTTTCCATAAAAAATATATCAAAAAAATTTGATAAGACTTATGTTTTAGATGGAGTTACAATCAATATCCCTAAAGGCTCAATTTGCGGTCTTGTTGGACCAAATGGGGCAGGGAAAACAACACTTCTAAGAATCATCACATCACTGCAAAATGCAGATTCCGGCCAAGTTAATGTCAATGCTAATGTCTTTAGCGGCCTGATTGAAGAGCCTGCCTTATTTTATGAAATGAATGCAAGCCAAAACATTACTCAACAACTGATTTTATATGGGCTTGAAAATGAATTCAATCCAAATGATTTCCTTGAATATGTTGGACTTGAAGATACAAACAATAAAAAAGTGAAGCATTTTTCATTGGGAATGAAACAAAAGCTCGCAATTGCAATGATGCTTGTTGGAAATCCTGAATTAATCATTTTAGATGAACCCATGAATGGATTGGATCCACAAGGGATCATTAGTCTAAGAAATCTAATTTTAAAATTAAATAAAGAAGGAGTGACTTTTTTAATTTCAAGCCATCTTCTTTATGAACTTGAAAAAATAGCTACTGATTTTATTTTTATTAATCATGGGAAAATCATATCTGAAATGACAAGTGAAGAATTCTCAAATGCCAATAAAGGATATATTCAATTGGAAGTCAATGATAGAGATTCATTTGAAAAGGCTATGAATGATTTAGAAATCCCATATGTGGAAGCAGATAATTTAAAAATGAATATCTTCTCCAATTATACAATTACTGATTTGATAATCAAACTCAATGACTATGGTTGCATTGTAACAAAATGCTTTAATGTTGAAACTAGTTTAGAAGAATTTTTTATAAGGTTGATGGATGAAAATGACAAATAGAATTCTTAAAGCAGAATTGTACAAGATTTTTCATGAAAAATGGCTATATTTAGCTTGCTTTTTCATGATAATATTCTCTATTGGATTTATTCTCATGCAGAAGACAGCGATGTCATATACTGTTGGAATAAACAGGGTTGTCTTTTTGCCAATGGTAATGTATGGAATTGTAATTTCAGTATTAATCAGCGTTTTTGTATCTGAAGAATTCGATGACGGATTCATTAGAAACAAGATTATTGCCAATAATAATCGTAGAGAAATATATCTTACAGGTTTGCTGTCAAACTTGATTGCATCATTAATAGTCTATATTATTACTGCTTTATTCACTCTGATTGTTTCATATTTCCTATTTTCAATAAATATCTCCATTTGGGATTATGTTTTATATTTCATATTTGGAATTTTTATAATGCTTGTCTTCGTAGGAATATTCTATTTAATTTCAATAGCTGTTGGTAAAAAATCAAAGGCAATCATCATAAATATGGGATTGGCATTCATAATGTTGATTGCAGCTTTGATCATGAATGGAATGTTAATGGCGGATAATAATTCATTAATCCAATTCCTATTTGATATAAATCCATATGGGCAAACAGCACAATTAACTTCAATGAAAAGTTTAGATATGAGAGAATCTATAAAAATTGATGCATTTCTCTTTATCATATTTACTATATGTGGAATTAAATACTTTAATAAAAAAGATATTAATTAATATTTTTTTAACTTTTTTTTAACTTTTTTTTAAGTTTTATAACATACAAATTAATTTACATGAAATTACATGAAAAATTATAAAAAAATAGTTTAAAATTGATTAAATTAAAAAATAAGAGAAAATAAGCATTTAAAAAAATTATAAAAATTAATAAAAAAAGAAAAAATAAACTAAATAATAAACTTATTTAGTTCTTAAAGCTTCAACAGCAAGTACAAATTCACGAGCAAATACCTTGACTTTTTCTGGGTCAATTGAATAGCTTACTCTCAAGTAGTTATGGCCAAAGGTGTTACTGGTATATGAACCTTGCCTGGTGAATACCTTTTTCTCAATCAAATAGGAAGACATGTCTTCAGGATCGATTCCTGCACCGGATAAGTCGATTCCCATCATGTTTGCACTTGATGGATAGACTGGCAAGAAGACTCCTTCACATTGATCAACTGCTTCCTTGATAATCTTTTGATTTTCAAAAGTTGTATCCCTAACCCTATCAATCCATTCTGGTTTGGATTTCAAGGCAGCAAGTGCACCAGCTTGTGCAATCATATTTGTACCTACATCGTTAATGATAATGCTTTTTACAACATCAATCACTTCTTCGCTTGAAATGATAGCCCCTAATCTTAAACCGGCCATACCAAATATCTTGGAGAAACTGTAACAGGTTATAGTATTGTTCGGAGCATATTTAGCACAAAGTGTATGATTGTAAGCGAAGTCCCTATAAGTTACATCATGCAAGAGGAATATGTCATTTTCAATAGCTATTTCTGCAAATTCCTTGATTTCCTCTTCAGTGTAAGAGCTTCCAAGTGGGTTTAATGGATCGATTAAGAGAATGACTCTAGTGTTTTCATCCATATTTTCCCTTACAAGCTTAGGGGTTAACTTATAGTTGTTTTCTTCACTGTAAATCTTTACTTGTCTTACCTCTGCAGCAAATCTGCTTGCAAAGTTATCAATAATGAGATATCCTGGATCTGGTGTGATAACATTGTCCTCAGGAGATAAAACTGCATTCATGGCTAAGTATAATGATTCAGTCGCACCGGCGTTAACATATATACTCAAATCTTCCAATTCCAAATCTTTTAAAATCAAAGATTGCAGTTCTGTAAAACCTTCAGGAGGTGGGTACTTGCAGTATTCGTCACTTCCAATGCAATCAATCATTGCCTTGTGTACATCCTCATTGTGACCAATATGCAATTCATTTGTATTTTGACCCATCCAAATCATTTCTTTATCCTTAAAAACAGCTTCAAAAAAGTGGTTTGCAGATTCATAACCATCTGGAATAATCTTAGCTGCTTTTGCATATTTCTTCTTTTGGATCATCTTATCACAAATCCTATATCTTAATTAAAAATCTAAAAATAATTTTATAATATAATAAAATTTAATAGTATCAGTTTTTAAAAAAATTAAACTGGATATGTTTTCAAATAAACATACAACATTATATTATCTATTAAAAGTAACATATAAAATTATTTATAAAAACAAGAAAAAAAATAGCTTAAATTTTTAGAAAATGATTAATAATTAATAAATAAAATAAAAAAAGTAATAAAGAAGAATAATTTCTAATATAAAGATATGAAAATATTGAAAAATAAAAAAAAATAAAGTAGGAATTGAATTATTCAATTCCATTGTTAGTTATCAGGAAGTGAACAGCCAATCCTTCTCTTTTTGACTTATGCCTTTTTAAAAGAGCTATTCTTTGATTGGTTCCCTCTTCACGCTTGAGTTCAATGATGATTTTGCTTCTGTATTGAATAATTGTTCCGCCAACAGGAGAGAAATCCTCTTCGCTTTCCTCATCAAATGAAGCATAGATTTGATTTGTAACAAGAACAGCAAGGTCATGATTGATGGCAAGTGCAGAAAGCATTTGCATCTGTTTTCCTAAAAGATGGGATTTTGTGCTATCATCTTCCACCCGGAATAATGCAACAGCAGAATCCAATATTATGAGTTCGACATCTGCACTGTTGGATGATATCCAGGATTCAATAAGCCCAAGATCCTCTTCCTGTTGCTTGAATGAAGTAGGTTCAAAAACAATGATATTCTTTGCAACTGTATCAAAATCCTCTCCGGATATTTGTCTAATCCTATCAACTGATATTCCACCTTCAGTATCAATGTAAACCACTTTTTTCCCTCTTTTAGCTACACCAATAGCTATATTTAGGCAAATATTGGTTTTACCTACCCCTGGAGGACCGTATACCTGTGTAATTGTCCTTTTCTCAATTCCTCCATCTAATAATTCATCTAAAGGAGAGTTAGTTGAAATCTTTTCCTGACTTGTCATGTTAGATAATATTTTCATTTCTTTCCCTTCAAATAATAAAATAATTTAATAATTTAATAATTTTTTTAATTTTTATAGTCTAATAATTTTAATGATGATCCAAATTAAAATTTTACTCCGTAAACATAATATTTATTTGGATATATTTAAAGTTAATTTTTTTACTTATTTTGATTTACAACTTAATGCAAATATTATAATAATATTGTAAAAGTAACAAAAGAGCATTAATCTAAACCAGTTTCTCCAAATCCTCTTTTAATGAATCCATATCATTTGAATCAAATCCATTTCTAACCAATGTTGGCTTGGAGGAGCTTAAGTCAATAACAGTAGATGGCTTTGCCTTTCCCAAGTCCCCTACATCGATGACCAAATCAATATCAGTTCCAATCTGCTTTAGAATATCCTGAGGATTTGATAATGTGCATTCATTTGTAAGATTTGCACTTGTGGTTGTTATTGGAAACAAGCTTGCAAGCAATCTGGCAATCTTATAATCTGGAATCCTTACTCCAACTTTAGCGCTTGCACTGACATAGGGAGAAACTATCTTTTTCTTGTTTAAAATAAATGTAAATGGCCCAGGCAGCCATTTATCGACAATAGCTCTTGAATCTTTATTTAAGTCTGCAATCAATTCCAAGCTATTTGTATCCTGAATCAACACAGACAATGGCTTTGATGAATCTCTTTTTTTAATTTCATAGATTTTCTTAACCGCCTCGTTATTGAAAATATTTGCTCCAAGTCCATAAACGGTATCTGTAGGATAGAGAATGATACCTCCATCTGCCATTATTTCAATGGCTTCACCGATTAAATCCATATCTGGATTTTCACCACTCATCTTAAATATTTTCATAAATTCACCAAAATATATTGAATATAACATTAAAATTTCTTAACTTAAATTTTAAACTTTACTAAGATAATCTAATTAAATATATATTAGTTAATCAATATAATAAAATTATGCTTAATAGTTTACGACCATATCTTACAAAATTTTTAGAACCTTTAGCTAGTCGATTGAATATTAATCCAAATATTGTAACTGTAATCTCCCCATTTTTGGCAATCCTTTCAGCTATTTTCTTTGCTAGCGGAAATCTGATAGGGGGAGCAATATTTATCCTTCTCAGCGGATTTTTAGATGTTGTAGATGGAGCAGTTGCAAGATACCATGACAGAACAAGCCCATTTGGAGCATTTCTGGATTCCACAATGGATCGTTTTGCAGATGCAATCATATTCATAGGAATCATATTTGGAGGATATTGTCACTGGTTTGTAGGTGTTTTAGCTATTCACTCAGCAATTACAGTCAGTTATGTAAGGGCAAGAGCAGAATCACAAGGAGTGGAATGCAATATAGGAATAGCTGAACGTGCAGTCAGAATGATAATCTTAATGTTAGGTGCAGTAATTGCAGCAATATTCCATTCAAACATAATTTTCACATATTTCATTTACATACTTGTAGTTCTTTCATACTTTACAGTTGGCCAAAGAATATTCCATGTATGGAAAGAATTGAATGGACCTAAAAAACATAGACAAAAAAGATTAAGATAAAAATTTAATGATTGGAAATTTTTAAAAATTAAAAATTTTCAATATCAATTATTCAAAAAATAAATTTTAAAAAAATAAATTTAAAAAATAAAATTTAGAATTGTTCGGAGCATATGAAATGAAAGATCTTGAAAGTGAAGAGAAAATTGCAATTGATATTGCAAAACTTGAGAGAAACTTGAAACAAGTTGAAGACATCAAGTTCGAAGGAAAAGAAAAGGAAGTTTATGATAGGGCAATCGATTACTGGAATGATTCAAAATATTACCTAGAGAAAAAAGACACAAGAACTGCTTTTGGTTGTATTGAATATAGCCACGGTTTACTCGATGCACTAAGAATGATTCATGGATTAATTTAATTAAATATTCGATTGATTAAATGATAGTTTTATATCGTAAACTATAAAATAATTAAACTTTGTATCTAAAATATTTATCAAATGGAAATTTCAAAAATTTGAATGATTTTTTGATTGAAAATTTGGAAAATTTCTAAATAATGATAAAAAATCATTCATAAATATACAAACTATTTGATATAATAAAAACTAAAAATTTAAATACTTTCAACAATAAATATTTATTCAACATAATAAGAACAATCTTTAATTTTAAAAATTTAAACTAATAATAAAATTTTCAAAATTAAATTTAAAAAAATATTTTGATTAAAAATGGGAGAGGTCATTATGACAGATATTGATGTTACTGAAATTAGAATTATCTTAGAAGATCTTACTGAAGAACAATTAATTAATATCTTGGAAAAAAACGGTTACACTAATAAAGGTAAAAAAAATGTATTGATTAGAGAAATCATGACTAAAATTTCTCATGATATTGTTATCCAAGAATTAGATGAACTTGGTGCAATATAAACATTTACTTTTTTTATTTTTTAATTCTTTTTTTATTACTTATTTTTATAATTATTTTTACTATTGTAACTTATTTAAATTATTTTAACTATTTACTATTTAACTTATTTTTAACTATTTTTACTATTTTTAACAAAGCATAAAAATAAATAATTTATTATATAAAATTTCTAATATGATTCTAAAAACAGAACGGCTAGTCTTAAGACCATGGAATGAAAGTGATGCAGAATGCCTATACCATTTTGCAAAGAATCCTAATATTGGGCCTAATGCAGGTTGGCCACCACATAAAAGTGTTGATGAAAGCTTAGAAATTATAAAAACTGTTTTTTCCAAAAAGGAAACTTATGCCATCACACTTGAGGATAAGGCAATAGGTTGTGTAGGACTTCTATTCTATCCAAACACCAACCACTACTGGGGAGACGATGGTGTTGAATTAGGCTATTGGATAGGAGAGGAATATTGGGGTCAAGGATTGGTCGCTGAAGCAGCTAAAGAACTTATAAGATATGCTTTTGAAGATTTGAAAATCAAGAAGATCCATGCCAGTTGCAGACATGAAAACCACCAATCAAAAAGAGTTTTAGAAAAATTAGGATTCAAATATTATTGCGATATGAAAAATACAGATTATAGTGGAAAAGAAATCCTCGAAAGGGCCATGCTTTTAAAAAAAAATGACAAAGAAAGTAATAATATAAAAAATATGTTAAAAAGGCAAAAAAATAAAAAAATGTAGTAAAATGTTATTTACTACTCAAGTACCATACTTTGACTTTTACTAAAGTGTATTTTTTAGAGAAATCTTCCTCAGGTAATTCCCAACGACCATCATCAAATTCTGCCGAATCTGTTTTAGTAATCAGTTTTCCAGTTTTCTTATTTTTTAAATAGAATACCGCTTTAACGACTTTAGTATATTTAGGTGTTTTTTTATAAACTACTTTCGCTTCCTTTTCATCCTCATCATTATAGATTTTTACACCAAGAACATCCTTATTCTTCAATACCTTTTTGACTTTAGGCTTGACTATTGCATAATGTTTCTTGCCAATGAAGATTTTAGAAGTTTTTGAAATTTTATACTTGCTATCTGCAGAACTGATAACTACTTTATGATTACCTAATTTTAAAGATTTGGTGTTAAATTTAGCAATGCCTTTAGAATTAGTATTTACAGTATATGACTTATATTTGGAGCCTGTGTATATTTTTAATTTAATTTTAATATTCTTAACAACATGCCCATTCTTATCTTTAACTTTAACCTTAAAGTATCTGGACTTTTTATATTCATTTGCAACTTGATCTGCAGAAACTTTTGTATCTACTTTCTTAACTGTTGTACTGGTAGTTGTTTTAGGACTATCAGTAGTGGTAGAAGTGTTAGTAGAAGCAGTGGAAGTATTAGATGGAGCATCATTTACATCCGCAATATCATCTGCAGCTATAGCGCCAATGCTTATTATTAAAGTCAAGAATAACAATATCGCTATTGAGAAAGTCTTTAACTTCATAGTTTCACCTCACTTACTAAATAGTTATTACTCCAAAGAGAATTAAGATTTAAAGCCCGTACTAAATTAATAAGTATGTTATATTATATGAAAAATACTATATAAACTAGTATTATAAATTTTGATATAATGACAAAAATGTAAAATATTAAAAAAAATTATAAATTTGTTTAAAATAAATATCAAAATTTTAAAGAAAAACTAAAAAAATATTTAAATAATCTATCAAATAAACCTTTAAATATGATTTTAAAAACAGAACGACTAGTCCTAAGGCCATGGAAGGAAAGTGATGCAGAATGCCTATACCATTTCGCAAAGAATCCTAAAATTGGACCTATTGCAGGTTGGCAACCACATGAAAATGTTGAAGAAAGCCTTGAAATCATAAAAACTGTTTTTTCTAAAAG
>NZ_CALDKF010000008.1 GCF_937898925.1 uncultured Methanobrevibacter sp. | reverse complement strand
CGACTCTTTACAGATGTCTCTCATCCTCTTACCAGGTGTTATTGCAAGGGAAAATCCACTAAAATAAGGATTGCGACATGTCTTAAACTTCCTTCTTTTAAGGTTTCAAGACCAATTGCAAGGGAAAATCCACTAAAATAAGGATTGCGACAATCTAACACTTCTTGGGCGGTTTCTAAGACTTCTATTGCAAGGGAAAATCCACTAAAATAAGGGTTGCGACATTTGCATAGTCGAATGCTTCCAATTCGTTGTAAGAATTGCAAGGGAAAATCCACTAAAATAAGGATTGCGACCCTAATTCTCTTAAAAACCTAATAGAACTCATTGAGATTGCAAGGGAAAATCCACTAAAATAAGGATTGCGACCCTATACAGTTTTCGTGGTGTTCTGAGTAGTCTTGATTGCAAGGGAAAATTCACTAAAATAAGGATTGCGACAGCTACTCCAATGAATATTTCATCGTGTCTAACTATATTGCAAGGGAATTTCCATTAAAATAAGGATATAACTAATAATTATTTAAATCTTATAAAACCTAATTCCAAGAGGTTTTCAAATAAAAAAAGGTTTAAAAAAAATAACACACAATAATTTATTATATAATGACACAAAAAATTAAAAATATTTTAAATAGATTACTTAAAAGTTTTAAAAAAAGAGATTAAGTAGTAAACTACTTAATTAAAAATTAAATTTTAAAATTCTATTGCAACTATTTTTTTGACAAACAGCTATTTTTCGCTTTTTATCAAATTTCAAATAATTGCTTTTATGTTTATTGCATTTAAATGCTTTTTCAAATGCAAAAACAGCTTCCTTGAACTTAATTATTTCCTTAATACTTAAGTCATAATTTGCCTCATTGTTGTGGGATAATAGATTTCCCATATACAGAGTATTGTTCAATTCTTGGAATACTTTATCATATTCCTTTTTTATAGTTGTATTTTCTAGAATTTCATTGAAGTATGCTTCAACTTTTTTATAATAATCATCAACAGTATAATGCTTCTTAAGAGGTAATGGAATACCATTTATTAAACAGATATCATGTAAAATAAATTCCAAATATCTTCTGATTGCATTTCCTGCTGCATATGTATCATTTAGCTTAATATATGTTTCAATATATTCTTTTTTGGTGAATTTCCTAGAGAATATAGGTCCCTCTTTTTTATCCCAGTACAGAATTTCTGTAAAGATAAAGTCTTGCCTTCTGTGATGGCTTGAAGCAAGTCTGCCTAATTGTTCATACCATAGTTTATTATGGGTTGTTATTAGGAAATTGTAGTCACCAAAGAATTCAAAGAATAATCTTATAACCTGTTCCTTATGTTCCAAATCAACAGTGGAGATAATATCATCTAAAATCATAAAATTATACTTATTGAATACTCTGGCAAATGCCAGGAAAATGCATAGTCCTAAAGAATCAATATGTCCTTCGCTAGAATAGGATCTTGGATCTGTTGATTCTCCATCAAAGAATAAGGACAATGTCAATGAACTGGAACGGGTCAAGCTCATATCTGGATTGATTATATCGTCTTCGTCATGGATGAAATTATAATATTTGGAAGTGAAATCTTTAATTTCTGTTAATATATTTTCTATTTCCTCTTTTTTCATATCTCTAAATAATTCATAGATGGTTTTTGATACGTCAAATTCTTTTTTCAAATCAATCAGATCTTCTTTAATGTCATTGATTTCATTCAGCTTAAAGATATTATCAAGGGTTTTATTCAATTCTTCATTGTTTGATTCATATTTTTCTTTCAAATAGTTTACCTCATCATTCATGGAGGTTAACAAATCTTTATCCATTTCACTTAATTTTTTATCAAACTCTCTAAATGCTGTTAAATCTTCAATAAAATTATTAAAATCATATTCTAATTTATATTGTGGATTAATAGTATTGAAGGAGTTTAATTCATAATTTAAATTATTTAGCTCAGAAATGAGTTGATTCATCTCATCTTTCCAATTGTCTAAAAATTTTAAATCAGTTTTTATTTCTTCAATTTTTGGTTCGATATTTTTCAAAACTTTTTCCGTTTCAATATCACTTTCACAAACAGGACATTTTAATGAATTTTCAGATAAAATATATTCTTTGGAATTAGTTAGAATAGATAATAATTTATTTGTTGATTTCAATTCCTCTAATGTAATATCCTCATAATCGTTTAATAATTTTAAGTATTTGGAATTAAGTTTTGAGATATCTATTTTGAAAAGATTATGAGGTTCCAATATTTTATTTTCCTTTAAAAATGTCTTCAAATCACTATTTTCATCAATTGGGCTTATATTATTCTTTTTTAAAATTAAATTGATTTTATCATATATATCCTCTTTTTCACATTCATAGGATATTGAAATCTCATTATAGATTTCTTCAATCTCTTCATCTTTATTTTCTACCTCCTTTTTAAATCCATCATGACATTGTTTAAGGGTTTTTTCTATGCTGTCATATTTTTCAAAGGAAATCAAATTGGTTATCTCTTCATATCTTTTTCCAGGCCTTGATTCAATGAATGACAATAATTTTTTTCTATTTAAAATAAAGGAACCATTTTTAAAATCATCAACAAGCTCTTCAAGTTCTTCATCATATTTAAAACCATCTTTAAATGATCTTTCGATATTGTGTCCATTTATAGTGGCCTTAACTAGCAAATCATCTTTAGAGTCTCCTTTATGAACCAAAGATTTGTCATGATTCAACCCTTGAATCTTTTTTAATGATGCAATTTTGCCTGTAAACAGGTATTCAAATGCCTGTGTGATTGAACTTTTACCGGTACCATTAGGTCCACAGAGTACAAATGATTTGCCTCTAAAGTCAATTTTTTCATTTTTTATTCCTCTAAATGACTTTATTTCAATTGTTTCTATATTACATTCTTCTGACATTCAAACACCTAATTATGCTTTTTAATCAATTGTTCCAAATCTTCTTTAGTGATGTCTTCTATAGACTCTTCAAGTTCTTTGATCAAAGCTTGATTGTCTATTTCCTTTTTAAGTTCTCTAAAGTATTTTTCTAACAGTTTATCTGGCATGAAATCAACTCTATCCTAAGTTTATTATCAATTTAATTTTTATTTTTTAAAATATTAATATTTTTCAAAAAATTTATTATATTTTGTTAATATATTAAATAGTAATAAAAAAATATGATTTAGGGGTTTTTATGTCTCAAGCCGAAAGTTATAATTATATTTTAAATGATTTCAAAGAAATATTGGACAATTTTAAAATTGAATCTAAAAAACCGTTTAAAGGCAATGAATTTGCAGCTAGAATGAGAAATGACATTGCTCGGGATTTTGAAAATTTTATAGCCTCATTGGTCACTGACAATGAAAAATATTATTCTAAAATCTCTCCTGGAATGATGGATTGGTCTAAAGTTCCATGGGCGGGGTTTTATCATAAAGAGGTTACAGACACTTTTCAAACAGGTTTTTATTTAATTTATTTATTTGAATCAGATGGAACTGGATTTACATTAGCTTTAGGACAAGGAGTTAATGATAGCAATAAGCTATTAAACCAAAGGGCAGATTATTTAATTAGGATGGTAGAGAAACATACATTCAATCTTCCAGCTGGTTTCAAAAAGGAGGTAGAGGTCCCAGAGCATATATTTAGCAAGTTCTATAAAAAAGAGGATTTGAATATTGAAGAACTTGTAGATGATTTAAAGGGAATGATAAAGTTATATGAATATCTGATTCCTTATTACACGGATTTTAGAGCCAGTGAGGAACCTTCCAAAAAAGATTTACGTCCAAAGAATTCTGGTAGAAAAATATGGAGAATTGCTCCAGGCAATGCAGATATATATAATTATGCTTGGGAAGAATTTAAAAAAGATTCTTATGTCGGTGTTGGTTTTAAATATGAAGAGCCAGAAGTGAATTATACTCAGTTTAAAAATAAATATTCTTTAGATAAATATTTGGATAAATATGGCATTAAAGCCCCATCTAAATTAATGCTTTGGAAATTTGTCAATTGGGTTAAAAAAGGAGATATAGTTATTGTTAATAAAGGCAGAAGCAAATTTGCAGGTATTGGAGTAATTAATGGAAGTTTCATACCTTCTACTGAAAATGAAAAAAGAAATGAATATGGCTTAAACAATGTTTATCCTGTTAAGTGGATATATACTCCTGATGATTTGGAAGTTACTAAAAATTTATTTGCTAGACATACTTTGGTTGAATGGGATGGTGATAAATGGAATAAACTTCTATGTATTATTGCAAGGAATGATGAAAAATTAAAGGAAAAAATCTTAAAGCATATTTACGATGAATCTTATAAACTTTTATTTGAGAGGGAAGATTTTCATCATAATCTAGGTTATCAAAAGGAATCAGAGGAAATAAAGAAAGTTTGGGAAGAAATAGTTGAAAAATATGAAAATGATGAACCTATTGCAGATGATGTTTGGGATAAACTTGTAAATCGGGAAAATAAAGTTCATCTTGATGGAAGTAGAGATATTAAAGCTTCTATTAAAGGACGATTGAAATTAAATGATGAAGAATTAGACAAAACAGCTATTTTGCTTTTTGAAACATTATATAAGTTAAAGGATAATGAGGACATTGATGATCAAAAAAGAATTTTAAAGGAATATTCTGAAAATAAATATAGTGGTGGAATTAAATCAGGTCGTTTAAGTTCTATTTTGTATTATTTGGATAATAATTATCTTGTAATTAATAAAAAGACTGTAGAAACAGTAAAATTATTGTCTTTAATGTTTGGGGATGAAATTAAGCTTTCTTTAGAATTAAAACGTTATATAATAAATAATATTAAATATAAAGAATTTTTAGATAAGTTAAAAAACGCTATAAATTATACACGATTTGATATAGGCAATTTTGAAATCTTTGATACAATTTGCCATTACTTATGTTCAAATTCCACTATTCATTATGCTACAAAAGATGCAGATTTGATGCCAATCGATTTCTATATAGATGTTGATAAAGTTTTAAATGATCCTATCGAAGATGATAACCCTGAGGATGAAGATGATTTTCCAGAAGATGAAGGTCCTCAAGGGGAAATAGATGATATTCCTGAAGTTAGTGAAGTTTTAAATTTAACTCCTGAAATCTTAGAATCTAAATTAAAATCATTTTCTATTGCAAGTGCTACATTAAATCAATTATGTGCATCTTTGAATGCAGGAAAAAATATTATCCTTGATGGAACTCCAGGAACAGGTAAAACAGAATTGGCAATTAAATTTGCAACTGCTGCAAGTGATAATAACTTTATAAATGGTTATATTTTAACTACTGCAACATCAGATTGGTCTACTTTTGACACTATTGGTGGATTAATGCCTAATGAAAAAGGAGAATTGTTCTTTTATCCAGGTAAATTCTTGGATGCTATTGCAGAAAATAAATGGCTTATCATTGATGAAATTAATAGAGCAGATATTGATAAGGCATTTGGACAATTATTCACTGTTCTGTCAAAACAAGATGTTGAATTGCCTTATAAAGAAAATGATAAACCGATTAAAATCAAATTATGGGATGAAAACTACTCAAAACATGATGAGGAAAAGGCCACATATTATATAGGAAACAATTGGAGAATAATTGGAACAATGAATGTGGATGATAAGGATAGCTTATTTGACCTTTCATATGCATTCATGAGAAGATTCATGTTTATTGAAGTTGATTTACCAGATGATGAAGCTTATAAAGAACTTATTAGAAAATGGGCAAATGACTTATCTGAAGAATATTTAAGTAAATTGCTAAGAGTTTATGAAGTTATTAAGTTTAGAAAATTAGGTCCTGCTATATTTAAAGATATGACTGAATACATTAAATTTAGGGATGAAATAAGTGATGACAGCACGGATTTAATCCTTGCTGAAGCTATCAGCTCTTATATAATCCCTCAATTTGAAGGATTAAATAGAAATAAGATTGAACAAATCAGAAAGCTCATTGGTGACATTGGTTTGTCATCTTATTTGGATGAAGAATTGGAAGCATTGATTCCTAAATTTTAATTGATTTTAGCTATTAAAATTTTGATAGATTATTTATTTCTATTAATTATTTTATAACTATTTTTAATTTAATGAATTGGATATGAAAATATTAATAAATGGTTTGAATACGTATGTATGAAGTTGAAGCTAAAGAAAGTTCTCATAAAAAATCACAGATTATTGGAACTTCGAATGATGTGGAAATCAAATCAAAGGATATCAATGACCATTATAAAGTCACTGAATTCAATATAGATTTAATTTATAATGAAATTAAAGAGTTTATTCATTATTATCTCTTTTCAGGTGAAGTCAGCACTAATTTCACAATTAAAGTCCAAGATTTATTTGAAATGGATGATGATGATTTAAGAACTTTAAAGACAGTACATTTCTTATTAAGTGATGAAGTCAGAGACTTAATTCAAATATTGCCATATCTTCTTAGAAACCTTTCACATTCAACTCAAAAGAAAAAGGAAGAGTTCAATGGTATTGTGAGAGGCAGAATAGATTGGAATACAACTCTTAAGACTAGATATTCCAAAGGATATAATGATCCTAGTCTTTTTGTTTGTTCACCACCATCTAAGTTCTATGATTTGGAAGAGAATCAGCTATTGAAGTTTGTTCTAAAAAAGATTATTAATTTAAAGAATAATTATCTTGATTTTGTAGATTATACAAAAAATGATGAAGAGAATCCTTTTGATGTAGAAAACTTATCTAAGGAAAAGGATTGGTATGAGATAGTTGGAAACAATTACAAGATGGCTAAAAAGACATTGAGAAAAGTCTATTTTGATGACATTTCTGATGTTAAGGTTATTAAAGCTAAGCACATTAGAAAAGCCTTTAAGAACAGGAATGTTCTTTATCATAGGGTGGCTAAGGTGTTCATGCTTTATGAGGATTTATTCATTAATGAGGATATTGAACTTCTTAAGGATTTAGTGGAACATAGATTAATTAGAGCTACCAATCCTAACAAATTGTATGAGATTTATATATTCTATTCAATTGTTAAAATGTTGCCAAGTCCTGAATTAAGGCTATTGCATGGTGGAAATGATTATTTAACTTGTGATGTATTGGAAGATGGAACTAAGGTGACTGTTCATTATCAATACCTTCCAAAACCACTTCAGGAAGTTTCCCAGTATGTTGATATTCTTAGAAATTATAGCATTCAGTGGGCTTATAGGGCTCCGGATATCATTTTAGAGTTTGAAAGAGATGGAAAAATAACTTATAGGATTATAGAAGTTAAGAACAGTAGCAGCACTAATTATGTGAGAGATAGCGTTTATAAGGTTATGGGATATTATAAAGACTTTGAGAGAATTTTATATCATTCAGATGCTACGTTTTGTGATAACTGTCCAGTAGTTCTTGTTACCTGGGGTGGAATAAGGATTAAGAAGGATTATGATCCGTTTGGTGACAATATAATTGTTCTTAATAGGACAGAGTTTTTAGATAGTTTGGATAAGTTGATAGAATTGAAATAAAGTGATACTGTGATTGGTAATATAGATGTGGGGACTGTATTAGATAATGAATTTATTGTTATTGCGAAATATGGGGGAGAAGGTAAATCTGGATTTGGTACTGTTTTCATTATTTATAATGATGATTTAAAAAAAGCTTTAGCAATGAAAACATTACAAGATAAATATCTTAATGATGAAGAAGTTATAGAAGATTTTAAGAAAGAATCTTTAATTTGGACAGAACTAAAACATCCAAATATTGTTGAAGCATACGGTTTAGATATTATTGATGGCAGATTATTTATTATAATGGAACCTATTTTTAGTTTTATGGGTAAACAATCATTAGATGATTACTTTTTTGAAGGTTTATCTGATTATAAAATTTTAGATTGGTCAATCCAATTTTGTTATGCTATGGAATATATGGAGGAACAAGGTATTGAATATCATGGGGATATTAAGCCTCAAAATATTTTAATATGGGATAATGAGATTAAAATCACTGATTTTGGTTTAACAAGTTTTATTAATGAATCTAGAATTTTTAAAAATAAAAACATCGGAAATTATTATAATTCAAATGGTAAAATTTGTGGGACTAATGCTTATATGGCTCCAGAATCTTCTGAAGGTTTAAATAATATTTCAACTGATATCTATAGTTTTGGAATAGTTCTTTTTCAAATGATTAATAAAGGAAAATTACCTTTTAAAGCTAAAAACAATACAGATAATGAATGGGAAGAATTGCATAAAAAAGCTGAAATCCCTTATTTTAATCATATATTATATGATGTAGTTCTGAAGTGCTTATCAAAAAATCCAAAAGATAGATATGATTCTTTTAAAGATTTAAAAATGGAATTAATTTCAATATTTAAAGAAAATTTTGATGAAGATCCATATGTTCCAAAAGAAAAAGATTTTGAAAAAGATTCTAATTACTATTATTTTAAAGGAAATTCTCTTGCAAATGTTGGTGATATTGAAAATTTTATTTCAAATTTTGATAAAGCTGTAGAACTCAATCCTTATTCTTCAGATATTCGGATAAATTATGCAATAAATTTGATAAAATATGGTTACTATGATAAAGCCTTAAATCATTTAAATGTAGCCAAGAATATTTTTGATGAAAATAATAAAAATTTTGTTAGTTTAGATAGATTGTATTTTAATTTTGGGCATGCTTACCAATCAAAAGGTTATTTAAATAAAGCAATTGAAAATTATGAAAATGCTATTGATATAAATGAGAATTATTTAGAATCTTATGTTAATTTAGGAAACATCTATAAAGAATTAGGATTATATGAAAAGGCCTTAGAAAAATATCAATTAGCTTTAGATATTGATCCTAATTTTTTCATGGCTTTGATAAATATGGGTGATACCTATAGTTTTTTAGGTAATTATGAAGATTCTGAGAATTGTTTTTATAAAGCTAAAATTCAAGATATCAATGAGGATTTATATTCTTTATGGGGACAGAGTTTAAGGCGATTAAATAGGGAACCTTCCGCATTAACAAAATTTTTTGAAATTTTAAAAATCAATGAAGAGTCTATGTATGCTTATTATAATATTATAATTTCTTATTTAATTTTAGATAATTTGGATCAAGCAAAAGAATATTTTGAAAAAGCTTTAGATTTATTTGGAGATAATATTGCATATAAACTTGATTTATCTAAACAATTTTTTAAATATGATTATCCTAATGAAGCATTGAAAATTTTAGATGCCATTTTAGAAAATAGTGAAGAGGATGATGATAAAGCTATTGTTTTATTTGAAAAATTTAATTATTTTAAAGATATTAATATTTTAGAGGCTGTTTCATTTCTAGATGAAATAATTTATTCGGATGCCGATGATGAATTAAAGTCTGAAGCATGTTGTGATAAAGCATTATTTTTAAAGGATTATGAAGAGTCTGATAGTATTTTAGAATATTTTGATGAGGGTTTAAGTTTTAATTCTAATAATACTAGAATTTATTTTTTAAAGGGTTGTTTTTATTCAGAAATAGGAAATTATAATTTATCTATGGAAACATTTGAAGAGGGGTTGTCTACAGATGAAACTCATAAAGGGATATTATTGGAGAAAGCAAGGGTGCATTTACTTTTAGAAGAATGTTATAATTGTATTGAGTCTTGTGATAAATATTTAGAAATAGGTGATCCCTCATCAGAAGTTTATTTATTTAAAGCATTAGGATATATGTGTTTAGAGGATTATGAGAAGTCTTTAGATATATTGAAATTAGCAAAAGCTTTTGTTATTAATGAAGAAATTAAAGAGATGATTTTAGTTACTGAAGAGAGCATTAAATATATTCTTAAAAAAATATAATAATTCTCTTTAAATTTATCGCAGGTGTACATACCCCTATAAAAGGAGATGAAAAGAAAAAGATTAAATAAATATTATTAAAAAAAATTTATAAATTACTAATAATAATATATTATTAATTCATTAATTTATAGGTAATTTTTATGAAGTTGTCATTAGAAATTTTAAGAGAAGAAGCAAAAGCTTTTTGTGAGAATGAAAGTTCAAAAACACACCCTAAATTATTAGGAGTTACAGATGGAAAAGCTGTTGGAACTTATGTAGAACATAAATTTCAAGAATATCTTTCTGAAAAATATGAATTTACAGTTGGTTCAAGTGCAATAGGGATTGATTTGCCAGATTCATTTATAAATACTGATATTAAAGTAACTTCAATTAAACAACCTCAAAGTTCATGTCCTTTTAAGAATACAAATCAAAAGGTTTTTGGTTTAGGTTATAATTTATTGGTTTTTGTTTATGAAAAAGAGGATATTGAAAATGAATGTTTTTTAAAATTTAAACATTGCACTTTTATAGAATCTTCAAAAACTGGGGATTATACTTTAACAAAAAGATTAAGAGAAATGGTTAAAGATGGGGCTATTAAAGAAGATATCTTGGGCTTTTTAGAAGATAAAAATGTTCCTGGTGATGAAATTATATTGAATCAAATTGCTGATGAAGTTTTATTAAATATGCCTGAACAAGGTTATTTAACTATTTCAAATGCTTTACAATGGAGATTACAATATAAAAGAGCCATAAACCTTAAGAATGAGGTTTCTGGAGTTTATAATTATGATTGGTAATGAGAAAAAAGAATTTGGAGATTATCAAACTCCTTTATATTTCACAGAAGAAATATGTAATTATTTAAAGAATAAGTTAAAATTATCTCCTAATAAAATTATAGAGCCTACATGTGGAGTAGGGAATTTCTTAAAAAGTTGTTCATCAATTTATAGTGAAAGCCAATTATTTGGTATAGAGATTAATAATGATTATTTAGAATTAATTGATAAGAATATCCTTAATTTAACATTGTATAATGAAGATATTTTTAACTTTGACTTCAGTAAGATAGGTTTAAATGATGAAGATTATTTTTTATTAATTGGTAATCCTCCATGGGTAACTAATTCTGAATTATCTAAATTCGATTCTGATAATTTACCAGAAAAAACCAATTTTAAAGGACATTCTGGCATAAATTCACTTATGGGAGATAGTAATTTTGATATTTCAGAATATATAATTTTACAGCTAGTTGATCAATTTAAAAATTTTAACTGTTCTTTAGTATTTTTATGTAAGAATATTGTAGCGAGAAATATTTTTAAAGAATTAGTTAGAACTCAAATATGTGTTGCTAATTTTAAAACTTTAAATATTGATGCAAACAAAGTTTTCAATGTTTCAACATCTGCATGCTTATTAATTATCCAATTTGATAAAAATAATAATAAAAATTTGATGTCTTGTGATGTTTTTGATTTCAAATCTCCTGCAAATCTTTTATATAAATTTGGATATAAAAACAATAAATTTTATTCAAATTTATCTAATTCTCATAAAATTGAAGGGAATTGTTCTTTTGAATGGAGGCAAGGAGTCAAACATGATTGTTCTAAAATTATGGAATTGACAAAAGAAAAAGATAATTATAAAAATAAAAATAAAGACATTTTTAGAATAGAAGATGATTTAGTATATTATTTATTAAAAAGCAGTGATTTAAAAATACCTATAATTAATGAAAGTAATAAGTATGTAATAATTACCCAAAAAAGAGTAAGGGAAGAAACTGATTATATTAAGGAATCTGCTCCAAAAACTTGGGAATATTTAGTTTCTAATGAAGAATTTTTCAATAAAAGAAAAAGTGTAATTTATAAAGGAGCTCCTAGATTTAGTATATTTGGTATTGGAGAATATTCTTTTTCAAAATATAAAGTAGCAGTATCTGGTTTCTATAAAAAACCATTATTTTCATTAGTGTATAATGAAAAACCTATAATGTTAGATGATACTTGTTATTTTTTATCGTTTGATACTTTTGAGGAAGCGTATATTACTATGTTAATTCTAAATACAGATTTAGTTCAAGATTTTCTTAAGGATATTGCTTTTTTAGATTCTAAGAGACCTTATACTAAAAAGATTCTTAAAAGAATTGATATTCAAAAATGTCTTAGCATTTTATCATTTGATGAGTTATTAGAAACAGAAGAATATCTTAATTTGCCTAATAATATTAATATTTCTGATTTTGAATATTATAAAGACAAATATAATTAATTTTCTAATTTTCCACTTGTTGGTTGATGAAGAAGACAAGAGATTTCATAAAATCAATTGTCTCATTTTAAAAAGTAAAAATAATTATCTTTCTTATTCTCATATTCTATTTTCCTTTCATGTTTCTATGAGATTGTCCTCGCGGAAATCGGTTCTGCAAGACCGGTTTCCAATTTGGCGGAAGAGAATAATCTCAACCCACTCTAATAAAATTTGCCCTATTAAAAAAATTAATATATTCTAAAAACAAATATATGTATAATTTACAAGGCGTTATTTATGAGCAAACAGACTAATTTATTTAATTTTAAAGAACCAATTATAAGCAATCCATTTGAGTCTTATGAATTTCCTTCAACCAGGTATCAGGGCAGTAAGCTAAAGCTTGTTGATTGGATACAAGCTGAAACCAAAGACTTAACTTTCGATACTGTTTTAGACGCTTTTGGAGGTACTGGCTCAGTTTCATATCTTTATAAAAAAATGGGCAAAGAAGTGACCTACAACGATTTATTGAAATTCAATTATCAGTTTGGAAAGGCACTTATAGAAAATAAGGAAGTTAAATTGACTGATGACGATATTCGATTTGTTCTGAATAAAAATGAAGGCATTGAATATAAGTCAATTATTGAAGATAACTTTGAAGACACTTATTTTACAAATGAGGAAAATAAATGGCTAGACATGGTTATTGCAAATATGAATGCTTTAGATGATAAATATAAGTTCGCAATAGCTTTCTTTGCTCTCTGCCAATCCTGCATTATTAAAAGACCATACAATCTGTTCCATAGAAAAAATCTGTATATGCGAACTTCAGAAGTGAAAAGGTCTTTTGGAAACAAGAAAACTTGGGACACTCCTTTTGAGGATTGGTTCCTAAAATTTGTCAAAGAAGCGAATGACAGCATTTTCGACAATGAAAGGAAGAACATATCATTGAACCTAGACGCAATGGAAATAAAGGACACTTCAAGATATGATTTGGTATATATTGACACTCCGTATATTTCCAGTAAAGGTGCTACCGTTGATTATCATGGCTTTTATCATTTCCTGGAAGGGCTACTAATGTATGACGACTGGGAAAATCACATTGACTACAATTCCAAACATCATAGGTTAAATCCTAAGAAAAACGTATGGAATGATAAGAAGGCAATCACTGGCGAATTTGAAAAGCTTATAAAAAAATATCAGGACAACATCCTTGTCATATCCTATCGTAATGATGGGATTCCTTCAATGGAGGAATTGACTGAAATCCTGCAACAGTATAAATCAAAGGTTTCTGTAAAGACTTATGGAAATTACAGATATGCCTTATCCAAAAATACAAAATCAGAAGAACTTCTATTTATAGGGGAATAAACATGTTTGAAAAAGAAGAATTTAGAGAGGAATTGCTTGGCTATTTTGATGAATTCAAGCGAGTTGTAACAACAGAGGATAATGAGTGGGTTGTAAAAGGTTTCATTGACGTTTACAAAAACATTTACACAATTTCAATAGATACAAAAGTCATTTCTAAAATCATTGAGCTGATGATTTTCCCTAGCATATTGCAATTCGCTTCGGAAAACAACTATAAGGTTTTGCCTGCGCAACATCAAAACCATTATCCTGACATAACTTTCATAACTGAAGACAATGAGAAGATAGCAGTTGATCTAAAAAGCACCTATTATAAAAACAGGACTTCTGTAAATGGGTTCACATTAGGTTCTTTCACAGGCTATTTCAGAAATAGATCCTCTACAAAAAATATTCTTTTCCCATATGAAGAGTATTCTGCACATTATGTTTTGGGTGTTGTCTATAGGAGAACCGAACAGGAAGTTGATGAATATAAGAAATATACTATTGATGACTTGAGAAGCATTTCTTCTGTTGCAAATGATTTCACTTTTCTATTGCAGGAAAAATGGAAATTGGCTACAGACAAGCCAGGCAGCGGAAATACTAAGAATATTGGGTCTGTTAAGAAAATCAATGAGTTAGTTAATGGTTTAGGTCCTTTTTCCACCAGAGGAGAAAAAGTATTCGATGATTATTGGATGAATTATCTTACAAACGATATGGCTAGAATGCTAGATTCCACTCCTCCTTATACAAATCTTAGAGAATATGATTTATGGGTTCAAAACCTTAAAGATTGATATTCACAAAAAGTTTTTATACTTTGAAACTAAATTATTTATTACAGGGCTAATCCTAATACTAAACCTTTACTCAATTACATATCACACCCTTTACATATGTTTTTTTAAATTTAGGATTAGTTCTTTTTATCATTACTTTTTTTACATTAATTTTCTAAAACTCATTTCCTTTCTAAATAGCTGATAATAACCTCTATTAGCAACAGTTTTATATATTGCCAATCGAAAATATTATATCAATAAGGAGTGTGGAGGTGAAAATGTGAGTGAAATACCAGTTGCACCAGTAGTGCGTATCTTAAAAGATGCAGGTGCTGAAAGAATCAGTGATGACGCTAAAAAAGCTTTTGCTGACGCAGTTGAAGCTTCCGCTGAAGAATTAGCTAAAAAAGTCATCAAGGCAGCAGCACACGCAGGCAGAAAAACCGTCACTGTAGATGACATCAAGTTCATCTGTGAATAAATCTTTTGCTAAAGGTTTAATCTAAAATTATTTTAAAATTTTTAATTTTTTTCTATTTTTTCTATTTTCTTGTTTTTTTATTTGTTTTGTTCTGTTTTTCTTTTTTTAACAATTTATCATAGTTTTATTAGTAGTGGCTATCTTGGATATGGTGCTTAATGAATAGTTTATTAAGGAATGATCATATTCCCTAATGCAACTATCAAGGTAATTGTTAATGTCCTTTTCGGAAATCAGGCTAGTTTTTCTCTTATTCCCTTTTCAAGTTTTCAAGATTATAAAGACTTTGAGGGGGTATTGTATGTAGGAAACTATTTATAGTGATAATTGTCATGTTGTTCTTGTTACTTGGGGGGAATAAGGATTAGGTGGATTATGATCCATTAGAGGTAGTTTAATTGTTTTTAATTAGAAAGAGTTTTAAGATAGTTTGGATAAGTTGATAACTTTAAATAAATTTAATTATAATCGTGAAAATATCCATTTTTAAAATCATCTAAGGTTATTATTTGGAAACTTTTTAATATTTTATTATATTCTTCTTTCTTTGTATTGTTACGTAATTTTTTTAAAGTATGATCTATTTCAACTTTATTTTCAAAAACAATTAAACAAGAAGTAATAGTTTTAAATTTTCTCATGCTTGCTAAATTATCAATATGTTTCCTTTCAATGAATTTTTTTGAAAATTTACATTCATATACATTAAGATTATTATTAAATCTTATTCCAACATCAAAGGTTAAATTACTTTCAAAGGAATCAGCTTTTACTTTAATTTCTTTGTATACTTTGTCATCAGGATATTTTTTACAATTAAATACATAAACTAATTGTTCTAAAAAACCCCCTCTGATGTTAGTATATGATAAATTTGAATTAACCAATGATTTAAAACAAGATGAAATCTTATTAAAGTTATGTAATTCATCACCTTCGTAGAATGTTTGGTGTAACTGTACAAAATCATTAAGTGATTCTTCATTTACAATATAAAATAGAGAGTTGATATCATCAATTAAATTAATACAGCTGGAATCATTTAAAAATATATTTATCAAATTTTCTATATCTTTATTTTTATGAATCTTTTCTCTATTTTTTAATTGTTTTTCGTCAACTTCAAAATAAATCTTACTCATATTTCTTCTCCTTAAATATATCTGAAAAGAGAGGCAATTTAGTACCAATTAATTCTTGAATTTTTAATGATTTTTCATCAATTTTATCCAATATTGGATTTTCTTTAAACACTTCTTCATAATTTATTTCATTTTCAGATTCAAAATATATTAATAAAACCCAATCAATTATTAAAGGAATATTTTCAGAGGAAATAGAATATTCTAATCTTATTTTATGTTTATTTTCTTTAATTTCAAAACCTTCACTACTTATTGATATTTTTAGTTTAATGTGTTTTTCTTTGTTTTCAGTATTTTTTTGAATTATCTCATAAAAATGTGAAATATTTAATTTTTCTGTAATTATTTGTATATTTTTTATGTTCATTTTACCATTCCATACTAAATGTATTTGGTTTAATTATTCTATATTCACTTTCACTTAAGTCTTCAACTAAATTATTCATAAACTTTTTTTTATTTATTTTAGACTCTAATTGAAAAATAGATTGAAATAAACAATCCATATTATTTTGTTCATCGCTTTCCTCTAAGAATATTTGGGATATTTTTAAGATTGTAGATAGATCTTCAATGTCCTTAATATTGTATATCACCAAATTTTCATTTAACTGATCAAAATACTCATCAATGTATTTTAAATAGAATTCAATATCATCATCTTCGTATTGAATTTCAAATGCAATTTTATTGAAATAATTTAAAAATTCAAAATAAAAATTTAATATGAGAGTTTTAGCTATATGCTCATAATATCTATGGCATAATTTAGGTATGATTTCATGGATTTCGGAATTATGTTTATATAAATAATTTAATTTAATATAATCTTCAAATAATTCAATTTCATATTTTTTATTAGACATTTAATTCCTCCATTGCATTTTTTATTTAATAATTATTCTTAATAATATATAAATATAGCTATTTTTAATTATTTTTTTTATTAAGTTATTATAATTTTTCAATTTGATTATAAAATTGATATTATATCGTAATTTTTAAAATGGTTAACTATTTATAAATATTTTTAGAATTCTCTATGTATCTTTATTGTAGAATTTATAAATTCTGCTGCTTGTTCCTATAATTTCTTTCTATTTATTTTTAATCCAGATAATTTAATCAAATAAAACTTTTAAAAAGATAAAATGTTAATTTTCTAAGGAATGGAATATATATAAAACTTTATAAATTTATAATTTTATAATATTATATATGAAATTAATGTTTTGCTTTGATTAATTAATTGCCCTATTCAGAGGTAATATTAATAAGTTTTGAGAACTCAAGAAATATTTATGAATTTATGCTAAATTGATATTTATTTAAACTTACCCTTGAAAAATATAGGAATGGTTAAATAGGATATATTTATATGATTTGTTTATTGTTAATCTGTTTGGATATATGACCAAAAACATCAGATTTCATATGGAAATAAATAGTTTTTTCTGAAAAAAGTTGTTTTGTTTTTATAGATATGATAAATTTATGATATGGATTAAATTAATATAAAAGAAACAATGAATAGAAGAAGTTAATAATATTGTATGGTGGATGTAATGGATAATGAGGAAAAATTATTAGATCAATTAAAAAGTTCTTATAGGAAATATAAAACTCATATATATTATGATAATTATAGTTCTATTCAACGATTGAATCTTTCTAGGTTTGAATTAAATAATTTTTATGATGAAGATGAAACTTTTGAAAATAAATTTGAGGAATTTTTTATAAATCTTAAAGATGAAATCTGCTCTGAAAATTTTGAAAATTATATTGATAATATGATACAAAATATGGAAGTTTTATCTTTTCCCAAATCCTTAAAAAATAATAATCAAGATTTCATTTCTAACTATAGAAAACCAAGCAGTAATATTTCAAAAATCCATTATTTTTTAGATTTGCCTGTTGAAGGTCATATTTTAGGAGTACTGTGGATTTTAAGGACTGGTTACTTAATTGATGAGGAATTAGATACTCATTGTTATGGTAACAGATTAAATGAAACTTTAATCAATCGTTTAAATGAAGAAAAATTTAAGGATTTTTCACCTTTCTTATTTAATCCATATTATAAAAATTATCAATCATGGAGAGATAATGGTTTAAATAGTGTTAATAAACTTTTAGACGAAAATCAAAATGTAATAATGTTATCATTAGATTTTAAAGATTATTACTATCGTTCATTAATTGACTTTAATGTCCTTTTTGATGATATTTCTCGGTTAAAAAAGAACTCTGGAAATGTTTTAAATGATTTTGATAAGGATATAGATAAAAAATTAAACATTTTTATTAAAAAAGTTTTTGAAGCTTTTTCTTCAAAGTTTAATCGTTTAATGTTGTCTGAAAAAAATAGTGGTAAATTTGAAATTACAGAAGAAATGTATAAAGAATTATTTATGATTCCATTAGGTTTTTTACCATCATTAATAATTGCAAATTGGAATTTAAATGGCTTTGATAAATCTATTTTACAAAAACTACATCCTTTTTATTATGGTAGATATGTTGACGATGTATTAATTGTGTTTGGTTTTCATGAAAATAGTCATGCGAACAGTAATTTAAATTTTGAAGAATTGGATTCTAAGGATTTTTTAAAAAAATATTTTACTCTTGATGAAGAAGATCCGTCTAATGCAATTTTAAAATGTTTTGATGAAGAAAAAGAAAATGATTGTAAAAATGAAGAGAATCACATTTTCAAAGTTTGTGAAACATATGTTTCAAATAATATAAACTTAAAACATGATTATAGAAATTTGGAAATACAAAAAAATAAAATAAAAATTTATAAATTTTATAGCAATTGCCCAGATTCAATTATAAAGAATTTCAGAAAAGAAATTTTTAAAAATTCAAGTGAATTTAGAATGATGCATGATTCAGAGTCTATCTTAGATGATCTTGAAAAGAATATTTATAAAATTGATTATGAAGACTCTATAAACAAACTTAATGATATTAAAGAAGTAAGAATAAGTAAATATGAAATTTCAAAAATATTATCAAGATTAAATTTATCATCTAAAAATATTACTGATAATTTAGATGAAAAAATAATTAATAATGTTATTAATGCATTTAATGGCCATATTCTAGATTATATGATTCTATGGGAAAAAATTTTTAATTTATTATTAATTAATAATAAATTTGATGAACTATATATTTTAATTCAGAATATTTATAATTTAATAAATGAAATTACTTTATCAGATGAAAATTTAAATTTTTTTATTAAAGGTAATTCTGTTGAAAAAATTGATAATAGTATAGAGATTTTAAGTCTAAAAAAATCTTTAATCAAATTTTTGTATTCTTCTGTAATTAGATCTTTATCATTAAAATCAGTAAAATTTAAGGATTTTAAAGCGCTTTTTGATTTTTTAAATGAAGAATTTGAAGAACTTTCTAATGAAAAGCTATTTGAAACATTTTTACAAGATATTTCTTGCTATATATTTTCATTAATGTATAATAACAGTTTAATGAAATATCCATTAAATGATAATATTGAAATTTCTTCTAAACTTATTCATCAAGGATTTGATTTATCTTATGATTTAATCCATACTAATAATCAAGGTTCTGAATATTTTAAAGGTGTTTATCCAAGATTTATTAAATTAAATGAATTTATTTTTCATGAGATCAATAATGAGTTATTTAGAAAAGACTCTCAAAAAACAAATGATGAAGAAGAAGATGTTATTGGGGAAAAATACATCTGCAAATCCCTAAAAAGATATAAAGAAAAAAATTTTGGAGAAGAAGAGATTACTAAAGAGTATTTTTTAGATATTTCAAATCTTCAATGTAATTGCGGATATGAGAAAGAGGATTGCCCAATTAAAAATGGAAAATATGAATTTGATATTGTAAAAATAGGAAAAAAATTAAACAATATTAAAGTGGGTATCTTGAATACAGAATTAAATGAAAATTTTCTTTATAAGCGTTTAAAAAATGAACCTTGTCTGAATCAAGAAAGATTAGATAATATTAAAAATTTGATTAATGAAGCTATAAATAAAAATGTTCAATTATTGGTTATGCCAGAAATGTATATTCCATTTGAGTGGGTTGAAGATATTGTGAAAGTTTCTAAAGATCATCAAATTGCTATGATTTTTGGTGTTGAACCAATAATTAATGATAATCATGTTGGAAATTATATTATGGCTTCTTTACCATTTTTGATAAATGATAAATATCAGGAGTCTTTGCTTGTTTATAGGTTAAAAAATCACTATTCTCCTTATGAATTAAAAATTTATAAAGAAAATGATAAAATACCTATTGATAATGAATCTAATGGTGAAAAAAAATTAAAATATCACTTATTTATTTGGAATGATATTTATATAGTCCCATATTATTGTTTTGAAATTGCAAATATTAATGATAGGGGTATTTTTAAAAGCTGTTGCGATATCATAACTGTTTCAGAATTTAATAAGGACACTAGATATTTTAATAATATTGCTGAATCTCTCTCAAGAGATTTATTCTGTTATTGTATTAAATCAAATACTTCACAATTTGGAGGATCAGTTATTTTACAACCATCTCCTTCGGAAACTAAATATTTAATCAATTTAAAAGGTGGAGATGATGACTATATAGTAACTTGTGATTTAGATATTAAAAAATTAAGAGAAGATGCTATAAAAAATGATGAATATACAGATAAGACTTATTTCAAACCAAAACCTCCAGGATTTAATAGAGATATAGTTAGAAAAAGAATAGGTATTGATAAGTGATTATGGAGATGTGTATTTTATGATAAAGAAAAGTTATTGCCCATATTGCATGATTTAACTATTGGAGAGTTAAAAGAATTTGATGGTTACATTTCTATGATTAGAGTGTTATCAACTAAAAAATATACTCTTGAAGAAATTGTTCAAGAGATTATTGATCGTATAAATGATGAAAATCCATGAAAAAATAGAAATTAAACATTTTTACCTATTTCATTTTTTAATTTATCATATATCTCTTTTAATATATTTAATAATTCCATATATTCTTCATTATCTTTAAATGGAATACCATGTATCTCAAAATATTCTGCATCAAAATGTTGATTGGAGTAATTTAGAAATTTGTCTATTAATAATTGTATTTCTTTAGGATAATATTTGAAATCTGGCGAATTTTTTTTATCAAAAATAAAATTTATGATATCTGTAATTAAATTTTCTATTTCTTCTAGATATTCAGAATAAATTTTTTTATCAGGTATAAAAATATATTCTGAATCAAGGATCACATTGTAATTATTTAATACATTGTATAATGTTAAAATAGCTTTTTGTTTTTTCTCAAAAAGTGATATTTTTGTTGAATTTTCTTCATTAGCTCTAATTTGTTTGTTGATTTGTTCGTCATTTTTATTAATTTGATATATTGGAATAAAGATTGCAAGAATCGCCAAGATCAATGAAAATATATTTTCATTAATTTTATTAAAAATCATTAGAATTATTAATAGTATTAATATGCTAATTACAATTAAACAAAATGATTTAAAACTAATAGAATTCATATTGATGTTTATATTTTATAAATTATTTAAACTTTAATTAATAGAATTTTTATTTTCGATCTATTTTTGTATTTTTTTTTTAAGGATGATAATATATATTTTAAAAAATTATTTTTAATTTTTATTTTTTAATCATCATTGCCATACACTTTATTTACTTCATTAAGAAATTCTTCATATTTATTCTCAGGTATTTCATTTTTAATATCTAAAACTTGTTTAGAAATTAAATCATAATATTCTGAATGATTTAATATTTTTAGCAAAATTCTATTTAAAAAAGTTCTGTAAGCATAAGTTAAATAGATTAATTTTTCATTATCTGGTTCAGATATTTCATTGCCATGTGCTGGAAAATTTCTATATTTCCTAGCTTCATTTTCTACTTCCCCAAAATTAATTTCTATTCCTCTAAGAATAAATCTACCCTTTTTCTTCCAGACAAATTGTGTGAATTTTCTATTTTTCCATATATTTCAGGATAATCTTTGAATTTTTCTTTAATTTCATTTAATATATTTCCCATTATAGAGTTAAATTTTCTTTTATTGATTATTTTTCCTTTACTAGGAGATCGTGCTGATTTAAACCAAATTTCAGTTAATTTGTCTAATGAAGATCCAATAATAATTATCTCACTTTCAACAGGGAGTGACATTGAATTTATCAATAATTGAATTATATGGGATAAATCAAGATTATTTTTTAAAAAACACTTTATTAATTTATTTAAGTTATTTTCAATTTCGTAGTTTCGAGGATAATCAAGAGGTATTGCATTCAAATCCATTCTTCTACAAAGATTTCTTAGATTAGTTAAATCTGAGATATTTGGCCTAATAGATTTCTCTTCTATTATATTCCACTCTTCATCATATGCTGTTTCTCCAATCTTAATAAGATTTCTTCCGAAAATAAATGATAGTATCTTTCTAATTTTTTCTCGTGTTTCTTCATCGGGTAATTTTTCTGTATCAAAATATTCAATTCCAATATTTGCGGACCATTTGGGATTAAATATTTTTGGAACTTCTTGTATAATAAATTTATATTCATCAACTTCTATAAATAAAGCATTTCTAATGGTAGTTTCTATTTCATTTTCAGTATTGGATATATTTGCACAAAGAGGTATATTTCTCCGTTTAGAAAATTCTTTTTTTGATGAAAATGTTGTAGTTTTCCTATATATGAATGAATTTTTTGTAAAGTTTAAATACCATTCTTTTAAACATTTTATTTCTTTATTTTGATGTTTATTAATATTCTGTATTTCACTCACATCTATAATTATTTCATAGGTATCATTTGAAAATGAATATTTTTCTATAAAACAATTTTTTAAATAATGTTCATTGTAAGAATTTTCTATTTTTATGTCAAAAGTTGTTTAACTTCTCTTATACAGGTGATATCTTCTAAATCGGAGTCTCCAATAATTTTTATTTTTATGTTATAATTATTTTGTCGTTTAATCTGAATGTTTTTAGCATGTTTTAATTTTAATTCACTAATAAACTTATTAAAATTATTTAAAGGAATATTTTTCTCATCTTTCAAATATTCCCACTCTAATTTTGAAGAATATTCCATTCTTTCACCTTATTTATATTAAAAATATTCTTTAGAAAATAATTAATTGTTACCATCCTTCATCTTCTGGAGAAACACCACAAGCATGTTCATTAATAATGCGTGCAACTGCTCTACTATAATGAATGTATTCACTTTGGAATAGATTGATCCTGTTAAACCAGATAGTGATAGGCTGATTCTTCAATAAAATTATCCTCAAAGAATTTTGCCCTTCATGTGTCTTAACATAAAATGCTTGGACAATATTATCCCAAGGAATACGTAAGTCAGACTCATCCTTACAAGCTTGAAAAATAACAACACCCTTTTCAGCAATACGGAAATGAGTGTTTAAAACAAGATGCTCATAAGACTGATTAACACCACTTGTAACTGCCAAACCCATAAGTCCAAATGCCCCTGTAGCAAAACCTCTAGCCCAAGGACTGGCAGACTCTATAGTTAACTCCAAACCAGGCAATGTAACTTGACATGCAACCCAATCGTAAGGATTATGCCTTTCCAATAATTTCTGCTCATAATCTAAATCTTCATCAGGCGGACCAAATAAACCCATAAATATCAACCTCCTTTTTACAAAAATTATATAATTTAAGATTTATAAATTATAAGTTAAATAATTTTTTCATTTTCTTAATAATTGTCAAGTGATATAATGATCCAAACAAAAGTTTTATAGTATAATTAACAAATAAATAACTGAAAAAATATTTATTTACTAAATGGGGGAATCAGATAATGGGACTTTTGGATCCAAGTGTAAATCTTGAAAAGGAACAAAAGATGTTAAATAAGCACAGTCCTTATGAGTGGGTTAAAGCTTGGTTTAAATACACTTATGATAAAGACTTCTACTGGAGGACTTTTTTCCGCATAGCCGAAAAGGGAATAGTATTTTATCAGGCAACGGATAGTGGTGCTGATTTAAGGATTCCCTGGAGCGACATAACCAGTGTTGGTTGGAATGATGTTTATGTATATCAGCTTCGTATTCCTGGTCTAATCATAGATCTTTCCGATGGCACTGAAATCCTTGTCCGTTTGGATAATGGTTGGACAGGTAGGCATGATACTATTCATTGGTTAAGAGGTATCACTCGTATTATTGAGTCTAATATGAGTAATGTTGATTAAATATTTATAGGAGATTATTATGGGACTTTTTGATCCAAGTGTAAATTTTGAAAAGGAACAGAAAATGCTGGAAAAAAAATAATCCTTATAATGGTTTATTTTGTTCAGTAAAATTCTCTTTTTCAAATATTCTAATTAAAAGGACTGTTTTTCGCATAGCAGAAAAAGGAGTAGTCATTGCTCAAGGTAATGATGATGATACTGATATGCGAATACCCTGGAATGAGATTGAAAATTGTGGATGGCATGATGAAGCTGTCCTTTATCCTATAGAATCTCCTTGTCTAAATAGTAATCTTTTGAATGGTGGAACAATTACTGTTCATATTGATATCGGATTCACATCAAGAGGTAAATTGATTCATTTGCTTAGGGGTATTGCTCGTATTGTTGAGTCTAATAGGAGTGAAGTGGAAAGTTGATGATTGAATATCATGAAACAATTTTATTAATAGTCTAAAAAAGATTTTTTTAAGGTTTCAATTTATTTTATTAATTAAATATCAAATGAAATAAATTAGAAGAATATTTATAAATTCTAAATAATTAAAATTATTAATTAAAATCAGCATTAAGAATACTTATAAATTAATACTATAGATTAGCATTGTAAAACTGCAATTTAAGGAGTTATAATTTTGGAGTATAATTTTTTTGCTTTAAAACTTTTTTTTAAAATTTTAATATGGTTCAAAACTTTCTAAATTATTCAAATCATTTAATTAACTTTTATAATTATTTTCTTCTAAAACTCTTTTTTGGTATTTCCATAATTTCTAAAGAGTTTAGAAGATCAATTTTTTTTTAAATTTTCTTTACTACATTCATATATTCCTCTTCACAATTAGGGCATTTAATCCCTGAATCGCTGTCTTCATATGTATTAGAGTACAAGATTGCAGTTTCTTCATAATCGCAATTTTTGCATCTTATTAAGAATTCTGATTCTTTCATATATTTTCACCTCCATATTTTTATATTTTAATAAACAAAAGTTATTAAAATTTATATTATTATTTTAGCTTAATTGATATATATAATTAACTATTTTTATAAAAAAAACATATATATGTTATATAAAATATTTTTAAAAGTTATTAGTGATTTAAATTAGTTATTAGTTGTTTTAAATGATTATTCTTTTTCAAATTTAATTATTAAAATCAATTTTTGTAAGAAAAAGTACTATGTAAAACTATTTTTCTATTCTTTTAATCTTTTTAGTATCATTTTTCTTAATTTAATCATATGGTATCGAAAGATTTGTTTGAGATTTTTTGTAGTAATCGCAACATTAAGAATAGTACAATTAAATCTTATAGGTCTGCTATTTTGAAATATGAGTCCTTTCATAGGATGGCCATGAAAGATTTGATTGATGAGGCAATAATGGATGAAGAAAGCAATATTCCACTCAAGAATAGGCTTATCAAGAGGAGACTGATGGATTTTAGGGCGTATCTTTTAGATTCAGGATTGTCTATAAATCGGTTAGAACTTACTTTTCCAGAATCAAGACATTTTATAGGCATTTTGAAATGGGGTTGCCTTATTTGAATGATATGAAACTTGATGAGGGCTATTTAAGTTCCTATCATGATCTGCCCACCAGAAAGGACATTATGGATGCATGTTCCATTTCCAGCCTTTCCTTTAAGGCTGTTGTTCTTTTCATGTCAAGCAGTGGATGTGCTAAGGCTGAAACGCTCTCTTTATCTGTAAGCGATTTCGTCAGGGCAACTGTTGATTATCATAGTGGTGGTTCTATAGATGATATTTTAGAGGAATTGTCTATTAGAAAGGATGTTGTAGCTGGTTTTTATCTTAAACGTGTTAAAACTGGCAAGTTTTATTATACTTTTCTGTTCTCCAGAGGCTAGTTTTTATATAGTAAATTATTTGCGTTCTAGGAAAGGATTGTCTTTTGATGACAAACTTTTTGATTTTAGTGATGATACATTGATTTATAATTTTCAAAAGGTCAATGACAGATTGGGTATGGGATTTGTAGGAAATTATAGGTTCTTCCGATCCCATAGCTTGAGGAAGTTTCATGCAAGCAACATTGGGCTTAGTGTTGATTATGTTGATGCATTGCAAGGAAGAGCTAAGACCAAGGTTCATGAGGCATATATCAAGACAAATCCGAAGAAATTAAAGGAGATTTATATGTGGGCAATGCACAATGTCATGATATTTGATGACTGGATTGAAGAATATGAGAATAAGACTACAAAGTCAAATGGTGAGGGTGCTTGTGTAATTGAAAAACAGGAAATCAACATAGTGATAAATTTTACTTTGGATGGAAAAGACTTTAGGATTTAAGTGGAATCTTTTTTATGGTGTGATGGTTTTTACAGTTCTTTATGAAAGAACTGGAAACTTGTTTTATACTATTGAAATTTTTTTGCAAATGATATGTTTTTAAAATGATCTTTTTGTGGGCATGATGAAATTTATAGGAATAGATGTTTTCAATTCCTTAGAATTGATGTCTCTCTAAACTTAATGAAACTCATTTGAATATAGTTTTAGCAACGAAAAATGAAATAAATTGCTCTTTTGACTAAATAGACGATTTTTTTTATTAAATTTTCATCCACTAAACTTAATTTAGTAATGTTTATATACATTATTGTATAATATATAGTAATGTAAAATTAATTTTTAATTTAATCAATTTGGATTGATAAATTTTTATAAGTTTATCAAGAGTATATGAATAAATATTATTGAAAATTGATTTTAGATAAAATTTTAATAAGTTTTTATTAGGAAAACATGAAAATTTATTATATTTTTCCAGTTCTTTCATAAAGAACTGTAAATTTTTTCATGTTTTATTGTAAGAATTTATTAAAAACTGTATTTGCTCTTTTCATATGATAAAAGGGTTAATATGTAATTAAAGAAGGTGATTTATTGAAAATAAAATATATTGCTATATGCTTAGTTCTTCTATGCTGTATCATAGGAACTGCAAGTGCAGCAGAAGACATCTCAACAGATGTTGTAAGTGATTCAGTTGATGATGTTGCTGTAGATGCAGTCCAAGAGGAAATAGATGATTCCAGTACAGTAGATGAAACTGGACTGACTGTTTCTGATGATACAACTATAGAAGAAATTAATGAGGATATAAAGACAGATGAAATAAGTGAGGGGTCTGCAGATGTGGATTCTGAACCGACTAGAACAAATGATGTTAATGCGGCGGATTGGATTACTCTACAAAGTTATAGCCAGACTCCTGGTACAGATTATACAATACATTTGACTCATTATATAACTGTTCCTTCAAAAGATGATATTGTATTTGCCAATAGTGCTACAATAATCGGAACACCTAATAATTACATTACTGGAGGAACTTCTAGTAAAATTATATTCCAAAGTACTGGTAGTTTAGAAATTAGTTTTATTAATGTAACTTTTAAGAATATGGATGCTAGTGTTCTCATTAAATTAGCTACTACTGGCACTAACAGTTTCATCAATTGTAGTTTTGACAATATTCATACATATGCTTATAAATCTTCAGTCATTTGGAATGATAAGGGATTCATGAACATAAGCGGATGTAACTTTACTAACTGTAATGATGGATTTGGTGCCATAACTAATTATGCAAGTATTAGTACAGATTCTGTCTTGATGAATGTTGAAAACTGTAGATTTGAAAATAATACTGGTAGAAACGAACCTGGAGCTATTAACAATTGTGGTGAATTAAATGTAACTAACTGCACATTTATTCACAATGTCGCTAATTGGTGGGCAGGAGCGATTCATACTCATACATTTTCTCACTCAAGAATTGTAGATTCTAATTTTACTAGAAATGTTGCTGGATGGAATGGTGGAGCGTTATTCTCATACGGCACACTTGAAGTAATTAATTGTAATTTCGATGATAACAATTGTAGTACCAACACAGGTGGAGGTGCTATATGCGGATACAGTTACCAAGGTTCTATTTATAACATTACTGTAGATTCATGTAATTTCACACACAATCTAAATAAAAATTCAAATGGTCGCGGTGGAGCAATTGGAGTCCAAAATATAGGATATTTAACAGTATTTAATTGTATATTTAAGAATAACAATAATGCTACAAATGGTACTGCTATTTCAGCAATTTGTGAAAATATTACATACTGCATTAACTGTACAAATTGTAATTGCACTAACTGTCCAAACTGTACAAATTGTACTCACAACGTTTCAACAGGAGATCCAGATTGTGTTATTTATAACAATACTTATCTAAATCATGGCGGACCAGGTGATACTGTAGTTATTTCAGGTAACGATTACGTATTTTATGACAACATTTTCAGAAATTCAGTACAAACTAAAAAATATAATGAATCTGGAAATCAATACGGTCTCCCAGTTGCCGTTTTAAGTTTAACTCAACCTGTCTTAGGCGCTAGTTTAGAAAGTCCTATTCTATCTTTAGGACCAAGTGATGAAATTTATGTTAATGCAAGTTCTTCAAACGATTGGTCATCAGTTGATGGTCAAAGTTGGGAAAATGCAGTGGGAGGTACTATTGGGCTTAGTTTTGCCTTTGGTTATATAAATGAAAATGGCATAATCCATCTTGCAGATACAAGATTCCCTTCTTTAACTAATGCTTGGTGTAAGAATTTCACTGTAATTGGATTGAGTAGAGAAAATACCATTATTGAACTTTGGAAAGTAGGTAATGAAGAGGATCCTGACCATTATTTGACTACTTTTATTAATATGACTTTCTTAAATGTTGGAGAAATATTGGGTAATGATGTAACATTTATTAATTGTACATTTATTAATTTCAAAACTAAGGCTCCTATCAATGATGGTATTGATGAAAATGTAGAATATGGTGTTGAACCTCCTGAAGAATCATTTGTTACTAATTTCATAAATTGTGATTTCATAAATTCCACTATTACTGGTGACAATTTAATTGATATAGACAAATATACTCAAATTAACTTCAACAATTGTAATTTTGAGAATATTGCTGCAGATTCTATTGTAAGTAGCACTAAAGGTAAATTCCACACTCAAGACAGCATCAATTTCAATGATTGTAAATTTACAAATGTAACCACTAAAGGTATTGTCAGCATCCCTTCAGGCCATGACATTATGGAATTGGTTCATATTGAAGGTTGCACATACGATGTACCTGTAACTAATGATATTATGAATGATGGAGGTCGCGATTACATCAACACCACTCAATCTAGAGCAGACTCTAATTTAACTATGGACATTGACGGAGAAAACCTTGTTATCACTTTAACAGATATGGAAGGTAACCCTATTGCTGATGTTGATGAGATTAATGTTCTTGTAAATGAAGAAAGCATCCCTTGCCAAATGGAAAATGGTGTAGCTACTTTAAACATCAGTGATTTATCAGGTAAAGTTACTTTCAGTGCTACTTTTGAGGGTAACTCTAACTTTAAAGAGTCTTCTGCTTCTTTAAGCGCTGTACTTGTAGTCAACAATGTGACTGTGGAAGTCCCTGTTGAAGTTCCAGTCTATGTTCCTGTAAACCAGACTGCAACTAGCATTACTGCAAGTGATTTGACCGCTACCGCTAAGGTCGCTAAAACATTATCAGTAACCTTGAAGGATGCAAACGGCAAGGTCCTTGCCAATAAGGCTGTCAAAGTTACTGTTAACGGAAAGACCTCAACTGTAACTACTGACAAGAATGGTGTTGCCAAAGTGACTGTAAACTATGCTAAGGCAGGAACCTACTACTACACATTCACTTACCTTGGAGACAACGACTACAAGGCTTCACTCAAACCTGTGAAAGTGACTGTGAACAAGCAGGCAACCAAAGCCACCTTTGCCAAAAAGACTTTCAAGGTAAAAGCTACCAAGAAGATAAGCTTCACCCTTAAGGATTCCAAAGGAAAAGCAATTGCCAAGAAGAAAATAACCTTCAAGGTAAACGGCAAGACCTACACTGCAA
>NZ_CALDKF010000007.1 GCF_937898925.1 uncultured Methanobrevibacter sp. | reverse complement strand
ATCTATACATCGAGCAATAGCAAATTATACAGGCATTGCACGACGATTTCAGTCATTTGCGCGGATAAATAAGACGCCCTTGATTCTAGATTACGCTCATCATCCGCGTGAGTTGATGGTCACGATACAAACGGCACGTAGTCTTTATAAAAAATTTTTAATTGTTTTTCAGCCACATACATATACGCGGACAATATCATTATGGCAAGATTTTGTAAATGTGCTTGAACAAGTACCTAATTTAGTATTGTATAAAACATATGCAGCTAGGGGTAAATCTATTATCGGTGGGCGAGCTTTGGATTTAAGTAGGTGTTTACATGCTAAGTATATCGCAAATCCTGAAAAGTTGGGAGAATTCTTACAACAACAGGCTCCATTGTATGATGCAATTATCCTTTGTGGCGCAGGTGACGTGGTAAGTGGTGAATTTTTAAGAAAAACAAGTTTTGTAACATTTGATTGACAAGTTTTGTTTATCGTGTTAATATCATCTTTATGAAAGAAAATATTCATCCTAATTATCACGAAGCTGAATTCGAATGTGCTTGTGGAAACAAAATTGATAATGCTGCCCATAATTTTTCAAGTTGGAAAATAGTATCTGAAGATGCTAATGGAAAAAAAGAAGAAAGGGTTTGTGAAACTTGTAAATATAAAGAAACAAAAGTTTCTGATTGTGAACATAATTACGTTGATGAAAAACAAGAATCGACATGTACTGTTAAAGGTTATGAAAAATCAACTTGTAGTAAATGTGGACATATTAAGGAAAATAAAGAATTAATATTATACAATAAATATAAGATTATATTAATTTAACTATTATATTAAAAAAGATGATAAAATGACTCTCTTTAAATACATTATTAATCCAAGCCCAATTGGAGAAATAACAATTATCTGGAGGAAAAAACCTAAATTCCAAATTGAAGAGATAATCCTCTCAAGACCAGATAAAAGCTCAACACAAATAGCTGAAGAAAAATATGAACAGGAAGCTAAACTCCAGATCAATAAGAAATCAAAGCAATTGAATAATGTATTGAAAGAATTAGATAATTACTTTAAAGAAAAAGACGCTAAGTTTTCACTTGAATATCTCAATTTGGAAAAATTTACACCATTCCAAAGAAAAGTATTGGAAACTGAATTCAATACCAAAAAGGGAACAATAAACACCTATAAGGATCTTGCAAAAGCTGCTGGCAGTCCAAAGGCATACAGGTCAGTAGGCACTGCACTTTCAAAAAATCCATACCCTATAATCATACCATGCCACAGAACAGTTAAATCAGATAGAACCATCGGAGGATTCGGTGGTGTTGCAGAAGGACTTGAATCTAAAAAAATACTTCTTGAATTAGATGGTTTGATGATTCAAGATAAAAAAGTGGTTGGTGACAGCCCTATAATTGCACTTGACAAAACAAGCCAGACAAAGTTAGTTTAAAATTAGAAATAAAAAATGATAAGATTAAAAATAAGTAAAAAAAAGTTAAAAAAAATATTTATTCTAATTTACTTACATCATATTCACAAAGGTCTGTAAGTGGACATTTATCACATTGAGGACCAATCGGTCTGCAAATGGTCTGACCAAACTGAACCATCAAATCATTCAAATCCACCCAAAGCTCTTTAGGAACCTTTTCCATCAAAACAATTTCAGTCTCTTCAGGTTCCTTTGTATCAGCAATTCCCCATCTATTGGAGATTCTATGAACATGAGTGTCTACAGGAATAGCCGCATCCTGGAAAGCAAATACAATTACACAATTAGCTGTTTTTCTGCCTACACCTGGAAGCTTTAGCATTTCATCCATTTCTCTTGGAACTTCACCGCCATATTGGTCAATCAATATTCTTGAAACTTCCAATATGCGAGCAGCTTTTACCCTATAGAATCCAGCAGGCTTGATCAATTCCTGCACATGGTCTACAGGAGCATCAGCAACTGCATAAATGTCTGGATAAACATCAAACAAAGCATTTGCGGCTTGGTCTGTATTTTCATCCCTTGTCCTTTGAGATAAGATAGTTCTAATCAAAACTTTATAAGGGTCATGGTCATGGAAAGTACGGATAGTGTAAATTTCATTCAATCTTTTAAAGATTTCTCTTATTCTTTCTTCATCATTCATATTATAATCTCCAATATTGATTCTCATAAAGATTTCAATTATTTTAATTCCATTTCAATGCCAATTTCACCCATAAGCTCAATGAAATTAGGGAAGGATACATCGAAGCATTCACCATTCTCAACTTCAACATCATGTTTCAATCCAAGCAAAGAAAATGCCATAGCCAATCTATGGTCATTGTGTGATTCAACTGTTCCATCACCAATAGTTTGGCCATAAATAGTCATTCCATCCTCAAACTCTTCAAGCTTGCATCCTAACTTTTCAAGCTCTCTGCATGTGGTGTCAATTCTATCGGTTTCCTTTAATCTGCCATGCTTGACGCCAGTAATTGTTGTTTTCCCTTCTGCAACTGCTCCAAGAACTGCCACAGTAAGCAATAAATCTGGCGCATTTGATAGGTTTACATCAATTCCCTTAAGATTTCCATCAGATCTAAGTGAAGCGTAATCATCAAACTGAGTTACATTAGCACCCATTTTCTCTAAAATATCTAAGATGAATTTATCCCCTTGCTTGGAATCACCAAATAGATTTTCAACTCTCACATAACCTCCAGCAATAGCTGTTGCTGCAAGCAAATATGAAGCAGAGGAGAAATCCCCTTCAACAATATAATCGCTAGCAATGTATTTTTGTGGCTTTACGTTAAACTTAACCCCTAAGCAATCAGTATGCTCTTTCTTGCAGGTTTCATGGAATTGATAATTATCCTCTTCAATAGCTATTCCAAATTTTTCTAAAATAGAGATGGTCATATCAACATAAGGTTTAGATACGAATTCTGGATAAACCTCAAGTTCCACTCCTTCTTTAGATAATGGGGCTGAAATAAGAATAGAAGATATGAATTGGGAACTTATACTTCCCAAAATATCTGCTTCCCCTCCATCATAGCCAGGGTAAATCTTAAGAGGGGCCTTATTATTATCATTTAATGATTCTATCCTAACACCTAAATCCTCTAAAGCATCAATCAATGCTCCCATAGGCCTTGATTTGAGAGAATCATCACCTGTGAAAATCACTTCATTATCAGATAATGCAGCTACACTTGTCATGATCCTAAGTGTAGTGCCTGAATTAGCGAGATCAATCATGTCTTCAGATGGATTCTCGCTTATATTATGTAATTTACCGCCAGTTCCTTCAACTTCCAAATAGTCAACAGTTTGACTTTTATCCCCTTTTAGGATGATCTCTTTCTTCCTATCAATTTTAGCGCCAAGAGCTTCACATGCCCTTATGGTTGATAAGACATCTTCAGAGTAAAGCACATCAAATAGCTTGGATTTTCCTTCAGCAAGTGATGCAAGAATAACTGCCCTATGGCTATAGCTTTTAGAAGAAGGAGCTTTAACGGTTCCATTAATTTTAGAAAAGTTTTTTATTTTAAGATTCATTTAATACATCCTTTGATTAATTAATAAAAATTAATCTATTTTTTAATATAATTATCTATTAAACTATTAGATTAAAATTAATAATAAACTTATCTAAAATAGAAAAATTAAAGAATATACAAATAAAAAAAAAGAAAATGAAAAATAGAAGAATAACTAAATAAAAAAGAAAAAGTTTTGATCAAACTTTTTCTAAAAGTTTGTCTAAAACTCAATGAAATACCTTACGACAGTGAATACACCAAGCACAAGGCTTATCGTAAACCCTACAAAACCAAGTACAGGCATTTCATAGAATCTAGGCCCTACATCAATCAACATTACTAGTGAAGAACCGACTAAAAGTGCTGCAATAATGATTGCAAGAGAAAGCTGGTTTGCTATTTCACTAATATGCTTTATTTCAATATTTACAGTCACTTCACCTTCTTCAACCTTATATATTGTTTTTGAAATAAGACTTGGCAATGCCCTAAGGGCATGTTCAAAGGCAAAAAAACTGTTTTTTGCATTGCTTGCCATTTTTAAAGGATTGTATCTTTGAACCATTAGCTTGCGAGCAAATGGCTTAAGAAGAGCTACAACATCAATATCCGGATCTAAACTCAATCCTGTATTTTCAACCATTGACAATCCTCTAGCCATTAAAACAAATTCATTTGGCAATCTTACATCGAATTTTTGCATTAGGAAAAGCAAGTCTTCAATAATACCATTGAAACGACTAAGCTCTACACCATAATACTTTGCAAACAAATCATTAAGGTCGCTTTTTAAAATGTTGATGTCTGTTTTTTCATTTAGAATGTCCATACGGATTAGCTGATTAATCAATCCATCAATATTACGGTCAGAGAAATAAATCATCAATTCAGCCAAATCTTGCCTGAAATCCTCATCAAGAGATCCCATCATTCCAAAATCAATATAACATATCGCATTGTCCTCTGTTACAAAGATATTGCCTGGATGAGGGTCTGCATGGAAAAAACCATCAAGGAATAGCTGTTGGAAATAGGAACGAACTATCCTATCTGCAATAAGTATCTTATTGTATTTTGGGTCATCACCAGCTATGACTTCAGATAATTTAATGCCATCAACATATTCCATAGTCAAAACTTTTTCAGTTGAATAATCAGGATATGTGGTTGGAACGATTATCTTATCATTATATTTGAAATTGTCATTCAAATGTCTGATATTCATTAATTCATTGTCAAAATCCATTTCCTTATGAATTGACTTATCGAATTCATGAAGAACAGCTGGAAGATTTAGGTGCTTGAGGCTTGTGTTGAATCTATCGGATTCATTGGCAATGAATTTCATTATGCTTAAATCAGTTTCTACAATCTCAGCAACATTAGGCTTTTGAACCTTTACAGCCACTCTCTCACCAGTAGGTAATTTAGCCTCGTGAACTTGAGCAATTGAAGCTGTGGCAAGTGGTTTTTTAGAAAATTCAGCAAAGAGTTCTTCTATATTTCCTCCAAGTTGAGTTTCAATCATTTCCTTAATCTCTTCATAGCCAACTGGAGGATTATCATCATGCAGCTGTGAAAGCTCTTCACTAATTCTTTCACCAACTATATCTGGCCTTGAAGCAAGCAATTGACCAAATTTAATGAATGTTGTTCCAAGCTCTTGAAGCATTAATCTTAATCTTTCTGGAAAGTCTTCCTTCAATAATTCCTTATTATCAGCATCACTTCTAAATGGACTTATCTTATTACGAGTAGTTTGACCTAAAAACTTATCAAAATCGTATTTCCTAAAGACTTTTATAATCTCATCAAAACGTGATAATGTTCTTCTTTGCATTATTACCACCATTTAAATTAGATGCATATTATTTATTATTTGTTTATTACGAAATGTTTTTTTAAATTGAACTTCAAGTTCAATAATATTATGAATATATTTGAATAAAAGTATAATTAAATTTATCTAAAAATACTAAAAAAGATAAAAAAATTATAAAAATTTTTAAAAATAATTAAAAAAAAATTAAAAAAATTAAAAAATATAAAAATATTTGAAAAAATGAAAAATTAATTATTTCATCAAATCCAGAGTAATTTGGTCTCTTTTTCCATCAAAATATTTTTCCAATACTAAAGAGAATACATCATTGTCACTGACCAATTCAAATAATGTCATGGAACTTCTTAATTTTTTGCTATCTATATCGCCAAATATCTCTACAGGATCATTGGTTTCCAATTTCAATAATTCATTGGATATGGCAATCAGATTATTTCCCAAATATTCATTTTCCATATATTCCCTTGCTTCATCCAAACCATCAATGCCATAATATTTAGCTGTAGAGCTCCTGCCTAAACCTTTGACTTGAGGAAATATATACCACATATAATGATTTCTTTTCTTACCGTTGCTGATTTCCCTAAAAGCAATATCATAATCTGCTTTTTGTGCATCTATAAACCTTTCAACACTCATATTATACCCCCTTTATTTGTTGAGATTCCATTTGAAAATGAATAGAAATAAAAAATAAAAAAATGAAAAAAAGAAAAAAGAAAAAATAATAGAAAGAATTTGAGATTATAAAAACTTATTCTCAAATTTTATTAAAACATCTAAAAGGTCATCAGATAACCTATTAATTGATTTAGAGTGTATATCGTTTGGAACTTCCCAGAATGCAGATGCAATTCCTCCTGCAATAGCAGCCATTGTATCTGCATCTCCACCTAAGGAAATGCAATTTCTAATTGCATCCTCATAATCCCTAGCCTCTAAAAAGCAAATGATAGATTCTGGAACAGACCCTTGACATGATACATCAAACTTATAGTAAGGCCTTATTTCATCAACTGTCCTACTTAAATCATAATCATATCTTATTTCTATATGGTCTCTGATTTCTTCCTTTGAGGATCCAAGTTTTGCCAAATAGATAGCATCTGCAGTGGCTAATGCTCCCTTGATTCCTTCCGGATGATTATGGGTTACTTCCGCGGAAATCCTTGCCAACTTTTGAACTTCCTCCAAGGAGTCTCCAACCCATGCAACAGGAGAAACCCTCATTGCTGAACCGTTCCCCCAACTATCATAAGGCTCTGGATTTTCAGTCCTCAGCCAATTGTTGAACATTCTGCCATATCCTCCTTTAGGATACCTGTGTCCAAAGATTTGAAGTTGTTTAACCAATTCTCCTTTTGAATTTTTATCATTGAGTAGCCATTGAGCTACAGCAAGTGTCATGATTGAATCATCTGTAAATGAAGAATTTTTTTTAAAAAGAGAGAATTCCTTAGTCTTGATAGGATGGAACTCATAAACAGACCCTATAATATCTCCAGCGATTGCGCCAATAATTCCTTTCATATTTTACCCCCATATTATTATATACTATAATTATGAACTCCGTTACTTATAAAAATATCTAAAAAGTATCTGAAAAGTATCTAAAAAGTATCTGAAAAGTATCTAAAAAGTATTAAAAAGTATTAAAAAGAAGTTTAGAAAAAGTTTAAAAAAGCAATTTTTATAAAGCCCATTATTTATAAATTTAATAAGAAAAAGGTGGAAAGATGAAAACTATTGTAATTAATGCAGACCCAAAAATTAAACAGGAAATAGGAAAACTATTGAAATCCGCAGCTGAAGGTGCTAAATCTGTAGGCAGTGAAGTTGAATACTTTGATTTATACAAAATAGATATGAGAGGTTGCATGATCTGTTCCATATGCAAAAAGAAAAATAAAGAAAACTTCAAATGTTACTGGAAAGATGATTTATCTCCAATAATTGAAAAGATTCTTAATGCGGATACACTTTTAATAGGTTCTCAAATATTCTTCAATGAACCAACTAGCCATTACAGGGCTTTAGTTGAAAGATTAATATATTGTATTGTTTCATATGATAGGAATTACTATTACAAAGGAAAAGTCAATGTAGGTATCTTTTATAGTGTTATCTCTCCAAAAAAGCATTTTGAAAAAAATGTTCGTCCACATCTCAAATCAACAGAAGACCTATTTAAAATGTTAAATGGTGAAGTTAAAGTTTATGAATCATACAAAGGAATGACAAGCAAGAAAAAGACTGAAGATGAAATTAAAGAAAAAGAAAAAGAGTTTGAACTGGATTTAAAAAATGCCTTTGAAATAGGTGTTGAATTAAGTAAAAAATAAAAAAAATTAAGAAAAAGAATAAAAAAAATAAAAAAGAATAAAAAAGAATAAAAAAGAATTAAATTATAAAAAATATAATTAATTTCTTAAGAAGAATTCCTTTAGTTTTTCTTCATCCATTTTGTAATTATCAATTATTCTACCCTCTTCAATATGAATTATATGTGAACATGTTTCCATAATCAATTCATAATCATGAGTGATAATGAAGGAACTTACCCCAATGCTTTGAAGATACCTTAAGTTTTCACTTACTTTCATCATATTCTTTAAATCTAATCCGCTGGTTGGTTCATCAAAAATCAATATTTCCTTTCCAGAAGCAATAGCTGATGCAATAGCTACTCTCTGCTTTTCTCCACCTGATAAAGCCATTGGATGAGCATCTTTTAAATGGATTAGATTTAAATTGCTCAAAATCTCTTCTGCAAAATCAATATCCTCTTCATCCATACTCAATAGCACTTCATCAATTACACTTTCAGAGAACAATTGATGGTTAACATCCTGCATTACCATATAAGTGCTCTTTAATCTATCCTTCCTATTAAAAGACTTGCCATCATAAATTAGCTCACCATTACATGATCTTTTAAGGCCGCATAAACAATTTGCAAAAGTTGATTTTCCAGCCCCATTCCTTCCAATGATTGCTATTATCTCATTTTTTGGAATCTTAATATTGTCAATTTTTAAGGCATGTTTCTTGCCATATTTAAAATTAAAGTCTTTAAGCTCAAAAAATTCATTATCTTTAGAATAGTAATCGTTTCTTTTAACCTTTAGATTCTCCAAGTTCAATTGCCTTAAGCCTAAATTCCTATGGTCAAGACCTTTGAATTCATCAATTGCCCATTTATTAGAAATCTTCCCATCCTTTAGATAGATTACCCGGTCTACTACATTTGGCAAAAAGAATAACTTATGCTCTGCAATGATTACAGTTTTGCCCTGTTCCTTCCATTTTTTGACTATTTCCTCAAAATGCCAACTGGACTCAGAATCTAAATTAGAAGATGGCTCATCCAAAACCAAAACCTCAGGAAAAACAGCAGAAACGGAAGCACAAGCAATTTTCTGCTTTTCACCACCGGATAACTTGAAAATATTCTTATCTAGCAAATTTTCTAGATTGAAGTCACTGACAACAAGATTTAATCTCTTTTTGATTTCATCCTCATCAATGCCTAAATTTTCACAACCAAATACCAATTCACTTGTTGTATCAACATTGAAAAATTGTGTTTTAGGATTTTGAAACACGGACCCCATATGTTCAGCTATTTCATAAATAGGCATTTCACTTATTGCATCATAATTCAAATAAACCTCCCCGTCTCTTTTTCCATCAAAGAAGTTTGGAATGAGACCATTTAAAAAACGGGTCAAGGTTGTTTTGCCGCAACCGGATTCACCGCATAATAGGATGACTTCACCCTTTTCAATCTTAAGATTGATGTTTTCTAAATTGGCCTCATCATTGTAGGAAAATGAAATATTATCAATATTAATCAAATCAATGCCCTCCTATAAAATAAAATGCATAAACCAAAAATCCAACAATTGCAATTGCAATCAATATGTAATCCAATAGCATGAATTTCACTTTAACCAAATGAGTCCTTTTTTTAGGACTGCTGAGACCTCTTGTGAGAGATGCTGCAGACAATTCATCACTTGTTTTAACAGCACTGATTAAAATGGGAACCATGTAAAATTCAACCATCTTTAAGGGATTCTTCAATGATTTCAATGTTAATCCAAACCCTCTCATTTTCATTGCATTTGTGATTGCCTTAATCTCTTCATATACTGATGGAATATATCTGAATATGACAGAAAATGGAATTGTTATGTCCTTTGGAACATTGCTTCTTTCCATAGAAGCTATAAATTCACTTACCTTTGTAGTGCTTATTGTATAATAACCCATCAAAAGAATAGGCAACATTCGAGAAGCGGTATAGCTAACAGTTATCAATATAATTGCAATTATGCCTGTAGAGCTTGGAAGCAAGTAAATTTGAATATATTTGGCAATTAAATATAACACAAAGTAAATTATGGCTGTTTTTTTATGATTTGAAAATAATAAACATAAGAATGGAATTAAAACTAAAATTCCACTTATATAAAAGGGCACATCATTAAAAACCATGAAACTTAAAATCACGAGGAGGAAAATCTTTGTACGTGGATCCAAGTTAAAGAATGTTTTCTCTTCATTATTCAGTCCTAATTCCATTTAGTCTCACCAATTTGTCAATTAAATCTTTTACAATTCTTAAGCAATACCCGCTTTTTCAAAATGCTTTTTAAGAACGATTTTTCCAATATATGCACTGATTAAACCACAAATGAATGTTAAAATTATTAAGACGATTAAAAATTCATTTGTTATGAATGGTGCAACTGTATTTACATAATCTGCTCCCATTGAAGTGCGCATAGATTCCATATAAAAGTCTCTTAAGATGAAAAACGGTAACATATTACCCATGATTCCAAGTATAAAGACACCATGACTTATAATGGAATTCTTTAAAGAGGAATAATTTCCCATCTTTAAAATGCAATCAGCAATGAATGCACATAGTGTGAATACAAGTATAGGAACCCAAGTATGGCCTGACAAAAACATTACAATTCCTAAAATCAAACCCATTAAAGTTACCATTCCAAACTTATTGACCCTTGTTAGGAACAGCATATATGGGATTCCACAAACCAATGCAGCTATAATTGGAAGTGCTAACATCACTATAGGGATATAGCCAAGCATTCCAAAAATAAATACCAAAACGATTATAATCACTGAGAAAATACCTACAGTGATCAAATCCTTTACATTTAATCTTTCACTCATAATTTTTCTCCTTAATTTTTTTAAAGTGGATAAATTTTATTATAAAAATGGAAAATGCAGTTACTCTTATTATAAAAGAGGAAGGGGAAATTAGATTTCCCCATTGCAATTATGGAAATAAGAATCAGATTTTCCAGTCTCCACTTAATTTTTGTAATTCAACCATGCGTTTGAATAAACCATCACAAGCAATTAACTCATCAGGTGAACCTTGCTCAACAATTCTACCTTCATCTAAGACAACTATTTTATCAGCGTTTGCAATGGTACGCATCCTATGAGCAATAATAATAACAGTTTTGCTTTTGATTAAAGTTGAGATTGCCTTTTGAATCTTGGATTCATTTTCAACATCCAAAAAGGAAGTTGCCTCATCCAAAAGGATTACATTAGCATCCTTAAGCAAAGCCCTTGCAATGGAAATCCTTTGCCTTTGGCCTCCAGACAATAGCTCACCATTTTCACCAATGACAGTATCATATCCATTTGGAAGCTTTTGGACAAATTCTTCACATTCTGCAAGTCTTGCTGCTTCAATTACCTCTTCATCACTTGCATCCTTTTTACCTACACGAATATTCTCCATTATAGTATCATTGAACAATATTACATCCTGGAAAACAATTGAAAAGTTCTCAAGAAGCTTTTCACTGTCAAGATCCGCCAAGTTTTGCCCACCAAGTGAAACTTCACCGGAAACAGGATCCCAGAATCTTGCTGCAAGCTTTGAAACAGTGGATTTTCCTCCACCAGAAGGCCCGACAAGTGCTGTGACTTCACCTTGCTTTGCAATGAAATTGATATCAGTCAAGACATTTTTCAAGTCATCATAATTGAAATTGACATCATTAAATTCAATATCATAACTATCCAAGGAATATTCAGTTAAGCCACCTTCAATAACAAGTTCTTCAATCTCTTTTGCCCTATCAATCTTAATATCCATCATCAATATTTCAGTTAAGAACAACAATCCGTTTTCAACTGGTGCATAAACAGTTGCAGAAGCTATCAGGAATATCAAAAGAGTAAAAATAGAAACTTGCCCATTCATGATTAGACTTGAGCCAACCACTATCACAGAAACTATTCCGAGATTCAATACAACTTTGCCTGTAACTACACCAACAGAAGCCATCAATTCAGATTTGATTCTTGATTTTTCTATTCTTCCAGTGATTTCGGTTAATTTAGACAAGTATTCATTCTCATAGTTATATGATTTCAAGTCACGAATGGATTCAATGCACTCCTGCATGGAATCCCCACATTCAAGCAAATCTGCGGTTATGATTTCACTGCCCTTATAAATCATTTTCCTTGAGAAATAAATTATTATAAAAGCTATTGGAACTACCCATAATAAGGCAATAGCCAGTCTCCAATCAAAGAACAGCAAACCGATAGCCACAAGAATCAGAGATAGTATTGAACCTAATAGTTGTGGAATTGCATGTGAGAAAACATGCTCCAAATCAGTGCAGTCATTCATGATAGTTGCAGTCAAGTCAGCCAAATCCCTTCTTTCAAAAAAGGAAAGAGGCAATTTTCTTAAGTTTTCGCCTAAATTTATTCTCCTGTTTTCACTTTCAACATAGGTTGTATTGAATACAAAATGATACTGTTTCCATGAAAATGCGAAAATGATTCCCAATACAATCAATATGGCAACAATGAACAATCCTAAATTAGGCTCAATAATTTCACCGCCAATTAATGGATTGATCCAAATATAAAGAAGCAATGAATAAAGCCCTACTGGAAACATGAATGAAATATTTTGAAGTGCAGTATATAAGATGCCTTTAAGCAAATTATCTGAACCCTCTTCTGTAAGGCCAAACCTTTCACTGAAGTACTCTCTTATCATTATGCCACCTCACTTTTGACTTTCCATTGAATGGATTGATTAAACTCATCCCACATTCTTGAATAGAGACCATCAGCCTCTACAAGAGAATCATGATTTCCCTCTTCGACAACTCTTCCTTTATCTATTACATAAATCCTATCAACATTTTTTACCGTAGACAACCTATGAGCAATCATAATGACAGTCTTATCCTTAGTGATTTCAGAAATTGCCTTTTGAATCATGTATTCATTTTCAGGGTCTGCCAAAGCGGTAGCCTCATCTAGAATGATAATTGGAGCATCTTTTAAAATAGCCCTTGCGAGAGCTATTCTCTGTTGCTGGCCTCCTGAAAGGTATGTTCCTTCAGTTCCGATTACAGTATCAATGCCATCAGGCAACTCATCAATGATATCATCACATTGTGCCAAACTCAATGCCTTTAAAACATCTTCTCTTGAAGCTCCTTTTCTACCAATAGCTACATTATTGTAAATGGAATCCTTAAATAGGGTAGTGTTTTGGAATACGAATGAAATGTTTTCCATCAATTCCCTTGTGGAAATATCCCTCACATTAACTTCTCCTACCTTGATGCTGCCTTCATCCACATCCCAAAATCTTGGAATGAGTGAAGCGATTGTGGTTTTTCCACCTCCAGATGGTCCAACCAATGCAACGGAATCGTTTTCATTAATCCTTAAATTGATATCATTTAGAATATGCTCATCATTATCAGATTTCTCATAGTCAAAATATACTCCTTCAAACTCAATTGAATGACTTTTAGGTTTTTGAGGATTGCTTGATTCGGCTAAAGGCTTTTCATTAAGGATCTCTTCTATTCCTTCCAAAGCATAGCTTGCCAACATCCAATCCTGTGAAACAGTCATGATCCTATTCATCATCACAGCACAGACTGGTGTGAAAATAATGTAAAACATGAAGTCGGCTAAGAATTTAACATCAGCCAAACCTCCAACAAGCAATATTCCTGCAGGAATCAATAAAGCGAAAAACCCATTGATTGATACAGTGAATGCAGTCATAGGAAGCTGGGTTGACAAAGAATAATTTGCTGAGAATTTTCCATAGTTTCTTATTGCATCAATGAAGTTCTTAAATGAATAGACACTTTGTTGGAATGCCTTTGTAACCGGTATTCCCCTTACATATTCCACGGCCTCTGCATTCATCTTTTCCAAATACATCTGATATTGAACCATGATATTCTGTGATTCAGCAGAAAACATTGGATACATGAAGACGAAACATAATATTATTGGAATAAGGCAAATTAATCCTAAAAGCCAATCAAAACTGAATAGCAATATTAAAAATGCTATTGGAGTTACAATAGCTCCAACCAGATCAAACATTTGATGGGCCAAGAATGTTTCAGTTTTTGCAGTGCTGTAATCAATTACCTTTCTAAGCCCTCCGCTTGTGTGGGTTGAGAAATATCCCAATGGCAATTTCAATAAGTGATTCAATGCTGCATCTTTCATATTCCTTTCATTCTTAAATGCAGATAAGTGAGTACACATTAAACCGCAAAAGTTTAATGCGATTCCTAAAACTGCAAATATGAATGCATTAAAAGCGTAGGTTCCTAAGTTCTGCGCTTTTGCAAAATCTGGAGCAACCATCAATAGTGCATTTACCACATCCCAAATGTAAATAAATGGAATCAATAAGGAAATTGCACTTAAAGCAGATAATATCCCTCCTAAAATGGTTAGATATTTATAATTTCCAGAATAATTAAGTAATCGTATAAATTTATTTTTATTTTGATTATTTGACATTATAAACTCCTATAAATTGAATTTAGGTTAAATAACATTTAATATATTGAATTTAGGTTTACCTAAACTTTAAATTAATCAAAAAAGACAACCACTAAATAATATGTTAAAAATGAATAAAACAAGTAATTTAAGGGCTTTTTCAAAAATTAAATCAAATAAACCTATTTTTCAATTAAAAATATGATTAAAATTAGTATATAAATATTTTTGAACTAAAAAGACAAAAAATATACCAAAAAGACAAACACGATTTCTTTAATATTTAGGTTTACCAAAAAATATATATTAATAAAACAAATATTTATAAATATGAATAATGAAGAACATTTACCAGTCTTTGGAATAGGGCCTTTTTTGGTATTCCCAATACTTTTACTAAGTTTCATATCTTTAATAGCCTCAATTTACAAAAAAATTCTCGTATTCCAAATTAATGAATTACATTTTCCATTTGCAATAATTGGAATTATTCTCATTTTGGCAGGAATCCTCATATGGATATCTGCTGTGCTTAAATCAAAAATCACCCAAGAGATTATAGACAATAAACTGGTTAAGACAGGAATTTATTCATATATAAGGCATCCAATATATTCTGCTTTCCTTTTTATTTCAACAGGACTGATATTCCTTTCACAGAATATGTTACTATTCTTCTTACCTATTATTTATTGGGTCATTCTAACTATTGGAATGATGAAGACTGAGGAAAAATGGCTATTGGATAAATTTGGAGATGAGTATGTCGAATATTCTAAAGAAGTGAACAGGTTTATTCCCTTTTTTAATTTTTTCAAGTAATATGAATTCTAAAGAAGTGATAAAATGAGTGACTATGAAGGTGTAGAGGATACATTGTTTATCCCGCTAACTGCGAGAGTCAATGTTTCAAAAAAGTTTCCAGAATATTTTTTAGATCCGAAAGCATTGGAAATGGAAGAATTGATTAAAAATAAGCAAATCGAGAAAAAATCATCTGAATATACAATGGTGGCTAATGTTGCTAGAAGTTATAATATAGACCAAATGGCTGAAGAATACATTGGAAGACATGAGCTATGCAATATTGTTAATTTAGGAGTTGGATTGGAAACATCTTATTATAGGATAGATCGAAAGGATTCCCTATTTTATGAAGTTGATTTGCCGGATGTAATCGAACTGAGAGAAAAATATATTGAAGTTGGAGAAAATGAAAAGTATATCAATGGAGATTTGTTTACACTTGATTGGTGTAATGAATTAGACACACGTCTGCCAACTTTAATCATTGTTTCAGGCGTGTTCCAATACTTCCATGAAGAGGACATACTTGACTTTATAAAAAACGTTAAGGAGATATTTGAAAATGCCGAGCTGATATTTGATGCAACCAATAAATTTGGAATCAGATACTGCAATTTCTATGTTAAGCGAACTGGAAACAAGTCAGCGATGATGTATTTCTATATTGAAGATGCAGAGGAATTTGCAAGAAAAGCAAATTGCAAATTGATAGAATGCAGAGGATTCTATAAAGATGCGCTGAAGATTTTAGATAAAAAATTAGGATTGTATTCAAAAATTTCAATGAGAATAGCTGATAAAAGAAGCAATGCAATGATTCTGCATTTAAAATTATAGTAAGTGCCTTAGGAAAAATCCAATAGGGAAAATTCAACACAGGAATTATTTCCTATATTCAGATGGAGTGCATCCAACATAATCCTTAAATGCTTGAGAAAATTTAGAAGGGGAAGTGTAACCTACCTTCCTGGAGATTTCAGTGATTGTTAATTCATCATCTTCAATCAATTTGCAGGCATAATTCAACTTATACTCTTTTCTCCATTTGAAAATCGGTTTTCCATAGACCTCCTTAAAGCAATTTTTCAATGCAGTCTTACTGATATCGTATTTTTCTGCCAATTGGCCTATAGTGATATTGGATTCCAAATCACTTATTAAATCATTTTTGACATTTTCAACAATTTCTGCTTGGGACTTGGACAACTGAATAATCTCAGATCTTTCTAAATCTGCAATTGAAAAAAACAATAATAATTCCAAACACTTTAGCTTAAAGTAAGACTCTTTTATTCGCTCATCAACACTATACAACTCACCGATTACATGGTCAATCTTCTTATTTGCTCTGACCAATACATAGCCATTAGATTTTTCCAGGTTTTCATATATTGCAATCAGGTCAAAGTTTGGAATATATTCTTTAATATGCTCATTTGCAACATCAATGTCAATGAAGATCTCAAATCCTTTATAGTAACCTAATGGAAAATCTGATATGGTTTTTGTCAAATCGTAAATGCTTACACATAAATCCCCTTTACCAAAATAAACTATCTTATCATCACCGACTGCATATGCATATCTGCCATCTGAACAATGATTGATTTCTAAAATGCGGGAATCGATTTTTTCTTCAAGGATTACTTCTTCCATATTTTCTATATGCATATCAATATATGCAATCATGATGCCTGGAAATAAAGAATATGTTTCCATCTTCCCATATTCCTCATTTTTCCCTAGGATAATGATCTTTCTGGAACCATCCTCTACAATATTGAACTCAGATTGAAAAACCTGATCAAATAATCTATATAGATTTTCATTCATAATACTAATCTAATTAATAATGTATATATACTTTTCAAATGGATGGGGGAATATTAGAAAAATAATATAGAAAAATAAGAATTAGAGAAAAAAGAATAAGAAAATAAGAATAAGAAAATAAGAATAAAAAATAAAAGAATAAAAAATAAAAGAATAAGAAATATAAGAAAATAAAAAAAAATAAAAAAAGATTTACATGAAAAGCAATGAACTTTTCATGAAATAAAATTATCTGATTACTTCTACGATTACGCCAAGCTTTTCAGATTGCAATATGTCAACTTTCTTACCGCTTGCACCTACGATTTCCTTTTTCATCTTTAGGAAATCTTCAGTGATTACTCCATCAGCAATAGCTATTTCACCATTTTCAGCTAATTGTTTAGCTATTTCATCAGGATCTGTTGATTTGATGAATCCAATGACTTGACCTGCATTCTTCTTAAAGGTTGGTCCAATCTTACTCATGTCCGGTTCAATTTCAATGACCTTCTCATGAACTTCAGGCTTACCTGTGGTAACTTGGAAGTTTTGGATTTTTAAAGTACCTTTAATGTCATCTGCAAAGTATTCAAATACATCCTTCAAGTCTTCTGTCTTTTCATTCAAGTAAACAGTTGCACTTTCCACATCAGCATTCAATGGGATTTTAGAAGCGGATTTGAATCTTCTAACCTCACCAATGAGTTCAATAGCCAAGTCCCCATCCTCTTCCACTTGAGAGGAATCTAATTTAGGGTCAATTTCCGGCCAAAGCTCATTGTGAATGCTTCCTTCATGGCCAAAGTATTGGTAAACCTCTTCTGCAAAGAATGGTGCAATTGGAGCGAGCAATTTTAAGGTGTCTTCAATTACAGTTCTAAGAGTGTATTTAGCTGCAATTCTAGACTCTTCACTAATATCATCATTGTATAATCTGTATTTTACCGCTTCAATGTACTCATCACAGAAGTCATGCCATACGAACTGTTCAATTGTATTGACAGCAATGCTGTAATTATAATCATAAAATGCTTCATCTACAATCTTATTGACTTTATTGAGTTTTGCAAAGATCCATGTATCCATTGGATTCAAGTTTGCTTTAATAGCTTCAATATCTCCGCTTAAAGCCTTTTCAGACTCTTCATCAAAGATGTGCATACTGATGAATCTGAATGCATTCCAGAATTTTCTAATGAATTTATAACCATGCTTGATGTTTTTCCAATCAAATGCAACATCAGAACCAGGAACACTGTTAGCAGCCCATAATCTTAAAGGATCTGCACCATATTCTGCAATAACCTCTTCAGGACCAGTTACATTTCCACGGGATTTACTCATTTTGTAACCGTCTTCACCGAATACCATACCGTTGATTACAATATCATCAAATGGCTTTTGGCCAGTTAATGCTAAACAACGGAGAGTGGTATAGAAAGCCCAAGTCCTAATGATATCGTGTCCTTGTGGACGAATGCTTGATGGGAAAATGTCTTCCCAACCAGGATTTGGCCAGTTTGCAACAGACAATGGAGAAATGGAACTGTCCATCCAAGTATCCAATACATCCTCTTCTCCAATGAATTCAGTGCATCCGCATTCACATGCATGTTTTGGTTTATCTACTGTTGGGTCTATTGGCAATTGGTCTTCATCAGGCAACATAACCTTACCACATTCCTTACAGTACCATACAGGAATAGGGGTTGCAAACAATCTTTGCCTTGAAATACACCAATCCCATTCCATGGAATCTGCCCAATTCAATAAACGGCTTTCCATATGTTCTGGGACCCAACGCATTTCATTTGAAGCCTTTTTGCTTTCATCAATCAATTTAGTTACAGCTACAAACCATTGCTTTTTGACTAAAATCTCGATAGGAGTCTTACATCTCCAGCATTGGCCTACATTTTGGTCAACTTCTTCCTGCTTGGTTAAGTAACCTTCAGCTTTCAAGTCTTCAATGGTTTGCTTTTTAGCATCAGGAAGTTCCATACCTTCGTATCTTCCAGCTGCTTCAGTCAATTTACCTTGTTCGGAAATAGCTTCAATGACATCCAAGTCATATTTGTTTACCCAAGCAACGTCAGTCTTATCCCCAAAAGTACAAATCATTACTGCACCAGTACCGTATTCCATATCTACTTCTTCATCGGCAATGATCTTTACCTTTTGACCGGATAAAGGAACTTCCACATACTTACCTAATAATGAGTTGTATCTTTCATCATCTGGGTGAACCACTACCGCTACACAAGCGGACATAAGCTCAGGACGAGTGGTAGCAATCAATACGCCAGGAACGCTTGCATCAGCCTTGTCTGGGAAATCAGCATAACGTACATAGGAATTGCCTTCAACATTTGCAAGGACTTCCTCTGGAACATCTGCAGGTGGGAAATTCACATAGTTCAAGAATGTGGTGTTGTCACTGTATTCCACTTCTGCAAAAGCAATAGCTGTTTCACATCTTGGACACCAGTTTACAGGGTGAATTCCTTGATAGATCAATCCTTGATCATACATTTTCAAGAATGATAATTGGGTTCTTTTTCTGTATTCTGGAGTCATGGTAATGTATTCCCTGCTCCAATCCTGTGAGAAACCAACAGAACGCATTTGCCCTCTCATAACTTCAATGTTGTGTGTTGTGAGTTCAGTACACATATCTCTGAACTCTGCTCTTGTTACATCATTCTTTTTAATGTTATGGGTTTCTTCAACTTTTACTTCAGTAGGGAGACCATGACAGTCCCAACCTTGTGGGAACAATACATCCATACCTTTTTCTCTTCTGTATCTTGCATTGAAGTCCATATAAGCCCAGTTAAGGATGTGGCCCATATGGAGCAATCCAGTTGGATATGGTGGTGGAGTATCTATAATGTATCTTGGTCTGGTTCCATCACCAATAAATTTGTAAACTTCATCATCTTCCCATTTTTTCTGCCATTTTTCTTCGTTTTTATGGTCATAATCTTTAGGAATTTCTTTATTTGTCAAAATATTCCTCCAAATAGAATGAATAATAAAAATAATCAAATAAAAATGTAATCTTCGAAACTTCAATTTCAAAATAAAACATTCTAATTTAATATTTATTAAAAGTATTTATTAAATATTGTTGTAAATCATAAGAATTTTAGAAATTTGAAAATAATTTTTAATTTTAATCTTAAAAACAATAATTATATAATAAATAATAGACAAAAAGAAACATAGTATATAACTAACTTTCAAAAATTAATTTTAAAGAGGTGACAAAATGCAATTATTATGGTTTTATGTAGCTATTGTACTTGCTATAAGTGATGAAGTTCACAGCAGACTTGTTTGGGACTATGTAAGAGATTTCTACATAATATTTGGCGGTGTAGTTAGCAGTTCATTAGACTCTGTAATGGAAGCATGGATTGTTCATGAAGCTTTAGAAGCGCTTTTCCATTTTATTTTCGTGTCTTGTGTATTCTTCTCATTGAAAGTGGGATTTTTAGCAGCATTAATACATTTCTTATTGGATGTAAGTCATTCAATTGCAATTAGACATATGCCATGGTTACCTCATAGAGCATTACACTTTGTTTTTGAATCTTTATTCTTTATAGCCGTATTTGGATTATAAAGAATTAATCCTATTTTTAATTAATTCCTAGATAACCCTATGATTGATTAGAAATAGCTTAAATGAAATAAAAATTTAAATTAAACTTAAATTAAGTTTAGATTATACTTAAAATTTAACTTAATACTTATGAAATTTTATAAAGAGATTAGGAGATAATATGCCTGTAATTACATTTAAATATCAAGATTTAAAGGATTTAGGTATTGATATGGAAAAAGATGAGCTTATCGATACCTTACCTATGATGGCAAGTGATATTGAAGATTATGATGATGAAGAAATTAAAGTAGAATTCTTCCCAAATCGTCCAGATAACTTATCTGTTGAAGGAGTGGCAAGATCCTTTAAAGGATTCCTAGGAATGGAAACCGGACTTCCAAAATATGAAATCGAACCAACTGGAGAGAAAGTTTATGTAAGTCCAGAAGTTGCAGAAATCAGACCTTACATCAGATTTGCAAGGATAGAAGGAGTTGACTTCTCAGGAGACAAGATCAAATACATTATGGATTTCCAGGAAAACCTTCACTGGGTAATCGGAAGAGACCGTAAGAAAGTTGCAATTGGTGTCCATAACGCAGACGTCATAAACGGACCATACAAGTACATTGCAACTCCAAAAGACGAAAATTCATTTGTTCCTCTTGAAATGGATGAGGAAATGACTCCTGATGAAATATTGAAAGATCATGCAAAAGGAGAGAAATATGCTCATTTGATTGATAAGTTCGACAAATATCCTCTCATTATTGATAAGGATGAACAGGTATTGTCAATGCCCCCAATCATCAATGGAGAATTAACCAAACTTAAAGAAGACACAACAAACATTATTGTTGATGTTACTGGAACTGATGAAAGAGCAGTTGAACAGTCATTAAACATTCTTTGTGCATCATTTGCAGAAGTTGGAGGACAAGTGAAATCCATGGAAGTGATTTATGAAGATGAAACCATAGTATGTCCTGATTTCACTCCAAAAGTAAGAAATGTTCACGTTGATTTAACCAATGAATTGATTGGTGGAACCAATTTAACTGCAGAAGACATTAAAGGATTGCTTGAAAAGGCAAGATTTGATGCTAACATTATTAATGACAACGAATTGGAAGTGCTTATTCCACCTTACAGAGTTGACATATTGCACGAAGTTGATATTGTTGAAAACATTACTATCCAATACCATATCAATGCAGTTGAAGCAAAATTGCCAGATATCGTTACTGTAGCAAGTGAAGACAACTGGTTTAAAGGTGAAAAAACAATCAGAGAAGTTATGGTAGGTTTAGGCTTCCAAGAAGTAATGAGCTTAATGTTAACAAGTGAAGAAAGCCAATATGAAAAGATGAATCAGGAAGAGATTGACCATGTTCAAGTCTCCAAACCAATTACCATTAGCGGAACCATGATCAGAACCAGTCTTCTCAATAGTTTAATGGAATTCTTGGAAGACAACAAGCATGAAGACCTTCCACAAAAGATCTTTGAAATCGGTGATGTCTTATACATGGATGAGAAATCCGCTAACAAGACAAGACAAGTTAAAAAATTAGCAGGTATGATTTGTCACAGCTCTGCAAACTTCACTGAAATAAAATCAACCGTTTCCAGCGTGCTTTCCAATTTGGGATACAGCATGGAAATCAGTGATTCAAAGAACACTACTTTTATTCCAGGTAGAGTTGCCGATTTCAGTGGTGAATCTGAAAGCGGTAAAATAACCGGATTCTTTGGTGAAATAGCTCCTGAAGTTATTAGAAACTTTGAATTGGAATATCCTGTTATAGCATTTGAAATTGAATTCCTTTAATTGAATTCAATTTATTTTTTTTCTTTTTTTAATTAAATTCTTTTTTTAAATAAATATTATTTTTAATCTTTTTTTAAATACTTTTAACTACTTTTAACTACTTTTAATTACTTTTAACTATTTTTAAAAATCTAAAAAAAAACTTATTTTTTATCTTTATGAGCAGTTATTATGGTATAGCTAGAAGCATTCACAGTGATTATAATCCCATCAACAGTTACATAATAATTCTTTCCTTTTCTTTCAATTACTGCATTTTCCTGTTTTATTTTGTCAATGCAATATGCTACAATATCATCTACATCAACTTCTATGTTTCTTCTTATCCTATCCGCACCCATTTCAGTAGTGTGCACATTTTCCAAATTATTTAATAATTCCATATTTTCCACCAAATAACTTATTACCTTATTATTTATCCTATTATTATTCTTCACCTATGAAAGTTAAATCAACTGTCCTATTTGTTCTAGGACCATCCAATTCTATGAAAAATATAGATTGCCAAGTTCCAAGATCCAATCTACCATCCACTATTGGAATGGTTTCAGATGAACCTAAGAGAAATGCCCTAATGTGTGATGCTGCATTATTGTCAATGAAATCATGTTTATAATCGTCCTTTTCCTTAACTATGTCTTTTAATGCTTTTTCAAAATCCAATAAAAGCCCTTTTTCATTTTCATTTACACAAATAGAACTTGTAGAATGCTTTGTAAATATGTTAACGATACCCTCACTTATTTTATTATCCTTACTTATCTCATTCAAAATAGCTACAATATCGTGTGTTATGTCTATTATCTGAAAATGAGAACTTGAACTAATCCTTAATGATTTGTTTATAACAACCATCTAATCACCATCATGATTATATTTGAATTTATCTTAAAAGAAGTTATCTAAAAGAATTTATCTTAAAAGAAGTTATCTAAAAGAATTTATCTTTAAAAACTTTACTTATGAAAATAATAAAAACCATTTTCATAAAACTTATTAATGCAGAAAATAAAAATTTAACTAAGTAAAAGATTAGAAATATTATGGTTTATATAATATTTACCAAGTTTTTAAGAGAGTGAATAAGATGTCATTTACAGCATATATGTTGGATGTAGTATCTGATACTATTTATCCGGCTAGAATTACAATAGAAGACGGTTTATTTAAAGAAGTGACCCCAATAACAGTTTCTGAAAAAGACATTGTTAAGATTGATGTGAAAGGATTGATGGTTCCAGGATTCATTGATTCCCATATTCATATTGAAAGCAGCATGGTTACACCTGCACAATTTGCTAAAATTGCAGTTCGTCATGGTACTACTGCTGCTGTTTGCGACCCTCATGAAATAGCCAATGTTTTAGGAATTGAAGGGGTTGAAGCAATGATTGAAAATGCAAAGCAGGTTCCTTTTAATTTCTTCTTCACTGCCCCTTCCTGTGTGCCTGCTACTGGATTTGAGACCTCTGGTGCTATATTAGATTCATCTGATATAGAATATTTGCTTAAAAAAGATGAAATTGTAGCATTAGGAGAAATGATGAATTACCCTGGCGTAATTAACGGAGATGAAGAGGTTCATAAGAAAATAGAATTGGCAAAAAAATATGGAAAGCCAATTGATGGTCACGCACCACTCGTTACTAGAGATGACTTGGATAAATATCTTGCTGCAGGTATAAGTACAGACCACGAATGCAGTAATGTTATAGAAGCTCTTGAGAAAAAGATAAAAGGTATGAAAATCATGGTCCGTGATGGATCATCCGCTATGGATATGGAAGGCCTTTTTGATATAGAAGAAGCCGGTAAACAACTTGATTTTTCAGGACCTATGGGCCTTATGTTTAGAGACATATTTGAGAGAAAAATTTACTCTCCTTTATTCGATTTTATAGTTAGTGATGATAAGCATCCAAACGATTTAATTGAGGGGCATTTAGATAAATCCATTAGTAAAGCCGTGAATTTAGGAATTGATCTTCTTAAAGCAGTGAATATGGTAACAATCAACCCAGGATACCATTATAATATAAATTGTGGAGCGATTGTGCCTGGTGCAAGCGCTGATTTTATAGTTGTTGACAGCATATACGATTGCAATATCCTAAAAACATATGTTCGTGGAGAATGTGTATTCGATGGAGAGAATGTTTTATTTGACGTTCCAGAAGTCGAACCTAGAAATACAATCAATACCACTAAAAAGACTGCAAGTGACTTTGATATACATTATGACGGCGGTGACGAATGTGAAGTCAATGTAATAGAATGCTTTGACGGTGATCTGTTAACTAAAAAAGCAACTGCAACATTGCCTGTAAAAAATGGTATAGTGCAACCGGATATTTACCAAGATGTCTTAAAGATTGCAGTTGTGGAACGTTATGGCGGAAACACTATTGCTAATGCATTCATTAAAGGATTTGGACTTAAGAAAGGAGCAATCGCTTCATCAGTTGCTCATGACTCACATAACATAATCGTCATCGGTTATAATTCCCAAGAGATGGCTGATGCAGTCAATCAAGTCATTGATGATAAAGGAGGAATCTCTGTTGTTAGTGAAGACTTCTCTGATTCATTACCTTTACCTATTGCTGGATTGATGTCTAATGAAGATGTGTATGTTGTAGCTGAAAAATTAGGCGTTTTACATAAAATGGCAGCGGCATTAGGATGTCAAATAGAAGCGCCATTTATGACAATGGCATTTATGGCATTGCTTGTTATTCCATCCATTAAAATATCTGATAAAGGATTATTTGATGGTGATAATTTCGAATTTATGGATGTAATTATTAAATAAGGTTATTCCTTTTTAATAATTTCCTTTTTATATCTTTTTTATTTCTTTTTATTTCTTTTTTTAATCTAACTTATTTTAACTTATCTCGAATTTCTAAAATCTTTTTTATGTGCTTGCAATGGTTTTCCTTATCGCTTACTTTGACTCCGCCAAATTTTAGGTTTTCCCTACGGTATTTAAAGTCTTCACAGTCACAGCTAACTGTATCCTCTAGAATGTCAAAAGTGATAATGTAATGCTTATTGGAGGATTTGCTTTTTATAAAGTAGTCTTCCCATTCCTCATTTTTAGAAACTTTTTCTATTATCATAACTAATCATCAAAAATAATTAGAAATTACTAATAAATAAAAGTTTTTGAAAATAAGTAGAATTAATTAAAAAAGTAAAAAATAAAAACCGATTAAATAAAATTAATTTAAATAAAATGATAAAAAAAGTGAAGAAAATGAAAAAATAAAAAGTTAATCAATATTATTCAATATCAATCTTGATCTTTTCATTTCTTTTTTGTTTTGCTTCCTTGATGTCATTTAGCTTTTCGGTAAACTCTTTTGCATTCTGCAATTTCAACTCGATTTCAGAAAGCTCTTCCTTAAGAATCATTTCATCTCTTTTTAATGAGTTGATATAATCTTCACTGCCATTATTGTAATCTTCATAGATTTCCAAAATCTCTCTTGCTGAAAGAATTGATTCCTCTTTAAGGAATTTTTTGGTATGAGGTTTTACTCTAACACTTAAAGGCTGTAATCTTTCCTTTTCACCAGCTTTTCTTCCAGAAGCAACAGTTTTTGAATCTTCATAAGCATCCCAGAATTCAGTGTTTAGATCTTGCAATATCTTAACTCTGTCTTTGAATATCTGTTCTAAATCCCAAATATCAAACTCATCTGCATCCTTGTAATCCTTAGCTTTGAATCCAGAGTTGTCAAATTCATAGTTATTGCTTTTTTGCTCATTATTTTCTTCATTTCCCGGCATTTTTCTCCCCCGATTAAAATTAAAATATTCTAAAAATATAAAAATAATTCAGTAATGTAATACATGAATTACTTTTGTATACTATTAAATTGTCATACAAAATATATAAATGTATTCATTTCTAATTGGAATTTGTAAAAAAATATGGGAATAATCCCCAAATTAATCGATAAAAGATAAAAATTAATAAAATGAAATAAATAAAATATAATGAATTAAAAAAAATAAGTGAAATAATGAAGAAGATATACTTGCTTTTACCAATCATTGCAGGAATAATGTTTGGATCTACCGGAATATTTGTCAGAACATTGACTGAAAATGGCGTGGATTCAACCACATTGCTTTTTTTAAGATTTTCAATAGCTATTTTATATATAGCTATAGCAATATTCCTAACTGATAAAAGCCTATTGAAGATAAATAAAGAGGATATTCCATTATTTGTACTGTGTGGACTATGCATTCTCGGATTGAACTTATGTTACAATAGCTCAATCAATACTGTCCCATTATCCCTTGCAGCTATACTCTTAAGTACTGCACCGGTTTTTGTTTTGGTATTGGAATATTTCCTGTTTAAAGAAAAAATCACTTCAATTAAAGTATTATGCGTGATTCTTGTACTAATCGGGTGTACATTGGTTACTGGACTTCTTGAGGAAAATTCAATTGACATTTCATGGATAGGAATAATTGCAGGTATTGGATCTGCAATTTTCTGGGCAATCTACTCAGTTACATCAAGGAAATCAATTGATATGGGAAGGCATACATTTACAATACTCTTATATTCATTGATTACAATCACAATAGTGACAATCCCATTTACCAGTTTCACTCAAATTGCTAATTTCGTTAGCTTGAATCCAGTTCCAAATGTATTATTCCTATTGTTGCATTCATTAGTCTCATTCGCATTGCCTTATGTATTCATTACTATTTCATTGAATCATATGGATGCGGGAACAGCAGTTATATTATCATCTGGAGAGCCAATAGCTGCTCTTGCATTTGGAATGATATTCTATATGGAAATGCCTACAGTACTGATGGTTTGTGGAGTAGCCATTACAATAGTGGCATTAATACTCTTAAGCAGAAGCTCTGCAAATGAGGTTTAATAAAAATAGAATGGGATGGAAATAGCTAAAAAAATATTTTAAAAATAGGAATTCTCAAAAAAAATATAATACTAAAAAATATAATACTAAAAAAATAGAATACTGAAATACAATAAAAATAGTTAAAAAATTAAATATTAAACAGGATTAAACTTATACAAAGTCTAATTTACTGTTTAATTCCTTAAATCTGTTTCTAATGGTAACTTCAGTTACTCCAAGGGTTTTTGCAATCTCAGTTTGAGTCTTGCGTTCACCAAACAACATGGAAGTTCCGTACAAAGTTGCAGCTGCAACACTTGCAGGATCTTTTCCTGAAGTCAATCCCAAGTCTTTTGCATCGTTAATGATTTCAATGGATCGAACTTCCACTTGGGAAGACAATCCTAATCTGCTAGCAAATCTTGGAATATAATCATTCGGAGAGATAGGGATTAATTTAATACCTAATTCTCTTGCTAAGAACTTGTAATTCCTACTAATGGTCTTCTGGTTTATTCCAGTAGCTTTCTCGACTTCATCTAAAGTACGTGGAACTTTACAGAGTCTGCATGCAATGTAGACGGTAGCAACCAAAATTTTGGAAATGCTTCTGCCTCTAATCAAATCCTCATCCAAAGCATTTCTGTAAATGTTAACAGATTCATATCTTACATCTTTTGAAAGGGACAAATTGGAAACAATCACTCCCAATTCAGTGAATGCTCTGGCTAAGTTTCTACTTTGAGGGTCACTTACACGAGCTTGATTATTCAATCTTCTTAAGCGGTACCATCTAGCTTTATCATTCAAGTGTCCTGAATTGACATCAAAAGTGGTGGACAATCCGCCATCATGAATAGCCATGTTCTTAGGTGCACCATTTTGACCATGGAAATTACCATCCTTATCTCTTGCGGTTCCTCTAAAGGTGGAATCGATAATGTTCTCTTCAACAACCAAACCACATTTCTTACAGGATTTTTCAGAACGAATGGTGTCCAAGAAAAATTCAGTGGATCCACAAGATGGACAAGTGACTACTTGAACTTCACTGTCTTCAAAGCTAGTGGATCTTCTACGTCTGGATTGCTTCCTTAAGAGATTGGAATATTCCTTTTCTCCAAGCCCATTTTTAAAATTAGTTTTTCTGTCTGATACTTTGTTTTTAATAATAGATTCATTTACGCTCATTTCTCTTCCTTAAATCATGTGAATTCAAATTACTACTCCATTATCAAAACTTATGAATAAATAGGTGGAATATGGTTTTATTAATAAAGTGGGATAATAAAGTTGACTACTAAATAGTAATTAAATACTATTGCAATGAAAAATAGAACTAAAAAAGAAAGCGTCCTATAAAGTATGATTTTGATGATGTTTGATTTTTTCTACAATTCAATTAACTGGTTATTAATTGAAAGCTAAGCCTTTGGCATAACTTAGCACGAATCCAAGTCGTGGTATAGTGTATATTTGGGAACTTGATAGCCCCATTACTAATAGCAACAGTACTGCAGTTACAATTATAATAATTAACATTTGCAAAATTGATTATTTTTAGTGATATATGATAAATTAATCTTATTTGGTGAAATAAATTAATTTTAGGTGGTTTCAATAAAAATAAAAAGATTTTAGAAAAAATTTTTCAAAGTTTTCTAAAAACTTTTGATAATTTTAATCAAATATTATAAATATTATTGAAATTAATTTAACTTTTCATACATGTCGGGTATTATATTATAAACACCGTCATATATAAAGGTTTGCATTAATAATCTTCTTTCAAGACTTTTAATTCTCCAGTTACAATGTCAATTATAAGACCGTGCACTGGAACATCTGGAATCAATGGGTGGTTTTTGATCTTGTCAACAACATCAAGGACATTTGCCTCTTCAGATTCAAATCCTCCAATCCATTCTGCCAAGTCATATTTTGCAATGTCTTCCTCTTTAATGCCTCTTGCAAGCATCTTTTCCTTCAATGCATCTGCATCAGCACCAGCCATACCACATTCAGTGTGGCCTACAACCAATACCTCTTCAGCACCGAGATTGTACAATGCAGCACCAATAGATCTTATTGCATCTTCTCCTACAATGGAGTTTCCTGCATTTCTGACTATTTTTGCATCTCCTCTTTTAAGTCCTAAAGCTGGTTCAAAGAAGTCGATTAATCTGCAATCCATACAAGTTAGAATAGCTAACTTCTTTTGTGCATGGTGAGACATTTCCTCTCCTTCAAAGTTTTCGACAAATTTCTTGTTATCTTCTAAAATACCATCTAATATAGTCATACAAACACCTCTAAATACCTTAAGACTAAAAAGATAATTTATTTTTATAACTTATAATTATAGTCTTTAAATTGATTTTTAAAGCATAAAATTGATAAAAAAACCATACAATTTTATATATTAATATATGTTTTCTAAACTATATAAAATTATCTTAATCTGTTTTAAAAAACAGTTATTTGATAATTAATCGTTTAAAAATACTTAATTAAATTAAATAATGATTAAAAAATTAAAAATGAAAATACACGAAGAAACTGGTTAAATTTAAAAAATAGAAATAAAAATGAATTTAAAAAATTAATATAAAAAATTAATAAAAAAATAAAAAAAGAAAAAGAAAAAGATGATTGAATTGATTATTCATCATCTAAAAATGCTAATTTTATATTGTCAATTATTTCGGAAAACTTTTGACTGACTTCAGAATCTGCATAGCTGTTTACCATAGTGCTGTCTTGATTTGCAGATTCAGGAACCTGTTCAGTTAAAGGCAAATTGCCCAAAAATACAACTCCCATGTCATTAGCAAACTTTTCCCCTTGGGACTCGCCGAATATATTGGTTTTTTCACCACAATGAGGACATACATAATAGGACATATTCTCAATAAGTCCAATATCCTCAATGTTTAGCATCTTAACCATACCTACACATTTCAATACATCTTCCTGTGATAGGCTATTTGGTGTAGTAACCATAATGACTGCATCAACATTAGGCAATGATTGAAGCACAGTCAACGGTTCGTCACCGGTTCCAGGAGGATTGTCAATAATCAAGACATCAAGGTCTCCCCATGCAGTGTCTGCCATGAACTGCTTGATTGATCCTGATTTTTGAGGGCCTCTCCATATGATTGGAGTGTCTTGAGATTCTATTAAAAATCCCATTGACATGACCTTGATTCCATTATTGCTCATTACAGGAATCATTTCCCCATGTTCAATCATAACATCCTTACCTTCAACCCCTAACATCTTAGGAATGTTTGGTCCGTGAATGTCTGCATCAAGTATACCAGTTAATAATCCTTTTTTCTGAAAAGCTTCTGCCAAGTTAGCAGCTACTGTGGATTTACCTACTCCACCTTTTCCACTCATAACAGCTATTTTATATTTGATATTTTTCATATGTTCAAAGAGCCTTAATTCCTGTTCAATCATTTGCTTTTGCTGTTCAGGAGTTAAATTTGCAGCTCCATGATGTCCATGTCCATTATTTGCCATTTTATGCCTCATTATTTTTTTTAAACAGTATAATATATCATACTTAAATTATTTAAATATTATTTTTTTAATAAAATTATGTTTTAATATGGTTAGATGTAGATATATGCAGACATCATAACATGAAAACTAGATAAGTATTAGAATTAATTAAAAATCAATTAATTAAATCAATAAATTTATCACAACTATTAAAATTATTATACCTAAAATTAATATAATTGAAGAAAAAAATTATTGAAAAATTATTGGAATATTGAAAAATTAATTGAAAATAAAATTTTATAAAGAAATTGAAAAATAGAAATAAAAATAGAAAAAATAGAAATAAAAAATTAAAATAAAAAAATAAAAGGTTAAAATTCAATTACCACTAGAATGTTAAGTGAACAAGTTGCTCTTTAAGGTCAAATGACTTTGTATTCCAGTTTTGAATATTACCTAACTTGTTTCTGCTACTTGTTGCATCAGCAGAATACCATACACCATCAACATAGATTTGTGCCCATACGTGACCAGTGTTCAAACCACTTGAGAACTTACAGTTCTTACCATGGGAAAACCTTGCAGGTATGTCAGCTGCTCTACAAAGAGCAACAATCAAGTTTGCATGATCACAACAGTTACCTTTTTTCTTGCTTAAAGTACCAGTTGCCTTATATTTGGTGTTTGCATAATATTCATAATTGATATTGTCCCTAACCCAATTAAATATAGCTTCAGCTTTAGCCCAGACAGTAGTTTTTCCTGATGTTAAAGAGTTAGCTAAGGATTTAATTGCTGAGTTAAGTGCATCATTTCCAGAAGCCTTCAAGTATTGGGCAAGTTGAGCGGAAGTAAGTGATTGAACTTCATTTAAACCTTTCTTATACTGAGAAGCATTTCCTTTTTTAGTGACACTTCCACTTCCACCATTCACATCTTTAGCATCGAAAGTCACATAATTAGGCAATCTATTCATATTTGAATAGAAATCTAAAGATTTAGCAAGCCCATAAATGTAAAGGTTAGGGGACATTTGACCAACAACAGTAGTAATATAATATGGAAGTCTTCCTTCTTCTTCTATGAAATCAGTCAAGATTTTTGACATTTCAACATACTTGGTCTTATTCAAGTCAGCATTGACAGAAGTGTTTCCCATATTCTTATAAGTGGAATCCACATCAACTAAAGCAACATCAATTTTTTTACCATTGTTGATATTCTCAACTGCTTTACCTAAAAGATAAGCAAAACTTGACATATTCATTTTAATTCCGTTAATGGAAATGGTAGCAGCCATCTTGCCGTTCTTTTCAACATAATTTCTTAACTTAACTGCTCCAGCTACAATATGATCGAATGTAAATATCTTATCAGACTTTACATCCAAGCTAACAGAACCTGAAGAAACATCATACTTATTGTCACCTGCAAACTTGTAGGTTAATTTAGCAACCTTTGGACTTGTTACATTAATGAGAAGTCCAACAGTTCCATTTTCATCTGTGCTGTTTTGATAAGTTTTGCCATCAAATTTGAAATCTACAGGCTTATTTGCTAAAGCTTTACCATCTGAATCTTTTAAGGAAACTGTGTATACAGTATCATTCATTATGACAGTACCGGAATTCTTTAAGGAAGTTTTAAGTTTAACTGCCAAGTTAATGGTTCCGGAAGCAGACCTGTTATAATAGGATGTTCCTGCAAACTTATATGAAAACTTATAGGTCTTTCCAGCGGCTGCATTAATGGTTAAGCTAGCAACACCTTTCTTATTTGTAGTCCTGGTATAAGTCTTGCCATTGAAAGTGAATGTAATCTTTTGACCTGCTATAGCTTTTTTATCATCACCTTTTAAAGTAACCTTATATGCAGTTCCTTTAATGATGGTAGTTGAAGCAGGGCCAGTCAATGTTGTTGCATTCTTTATTCTAAGGTTTACAGAACCTGAACTAGGACCATAGTACTTGGTTCCTGCAAACTTATACTTAAGAACATATCTTTTGCCAATAGCTGAATTGATCTTTAAGCTAACTACACCTTTGGAATTAGTGGTTTTCTTATAAGTCTTTCCTCTGTAGGTAAGAGTAACAGCCTTACCTGATAAAACATTATTGCTGGAATCCTTTAAGGTAAGATAATACTTGGTTCCTTTACCAATGGAATTACCTGAATTTATTATTTTTGTTGGTGTCTTAACAAATAGGGATACCTCTTTTGCAGATGCACCATAATAGGAACTACCAGCATACTTAACATTTAAATCATAAGCTCTTGGAGATGCTAAACTAATTTTTAAGCTAGCAACACCTTTGGAATTAGTGGTTTTCTTATAAGACTTACCATTGATTGTGAAAGTTACAGTCCTTTTAGCCAATACTTTTCCATTTGCATTCTTCAAGGTGACGCTATATTTATTGCCTTTTACAACAGTGCTAGCTCCAGTTAAGCTTGTAGCCATCTTAACCTTAAGGCTTACGGAACCTGAACTAGCCTTGTAATACTCGTCACCAGCAAATTTATAAGTCAATTTGTAGGTCTTTGCAACTGTTCCAGTAATCTTTATGCTTACAATACCTTTAGAGTTAGTTGTTTTATTGTAAGTCTTTCCATTATATGTGAGAACCACATTCTTTTTGGATAAGACTTTTCCATCCTTATCCTTTAAAACAACAGAGTAAGTTTCACCTTTAACTGCATATTTGGTATCAGTGGAAATGCTTGTTGAAGCCTTACTGACTGTCACTTTGCTTGATGAAGATGAATTTTCATATAATTCATCACCTTCAAATAAGACACTGATATCATAAGTGCCTGCTGCAGCATTAATCTTTATGCTAGCGACACCATTGGAATCAGTAGTTCTTGTATAATTATTTCCATTAAATGTGAAAATTAAATTTTTTCCAGATAAAACGTTGCCGTTTTTATCCTTTAGAGTGACAGAATAATCATTGCCGTAAACCACACTTGAACTTGAAGCTTCAATGCTTGTAGAATTCTTAGTGGTTTCATCTTCAGATAATGGGCCTGATTCCATTTCAGCAGATCCAAGCTTTGAATCCTCAGATTCACTATCACTAACAATAGAATCTGAATCAACAGTAGACTCTAAATCAGCGCTGGATAAATCTACATCTTCACTTATAATATCCTCGCTAATTGAATCTTGATCTGAAATAATCTCCTGATTATCACTTATGTCACTTACATCGCTTGCTGATACTGAAGCCATTGCAAGAATAAACAATGACATTATCAACAAAAGCAATGTTCTGTTTTTTGTTAAAATAATTTCACCTCAATACATTAAAAAAGATGAATCAATATATAATAAAAAAACAATATTAATTAATTATTTAAAAAATGAATTTTTGAAAATCTTTTTGCAAATAAAGAATTTTAGAACATATAGAATGTCTAAAATAATCTTTTTTAATGTTATATAAAAATTTTTATTTAATATAATATAAATGTTTCTCTCAAAAAAAATAAAAAACAAGCAGTATAAATCATTTAAACTCAATATAAAACAATAATTTTGATTAAAATTTTAAAAAAAAATTTGTTTATTTAGATTATAGTGAAATAAGAAAAAATATTGCATTATAAAGAAAAATAAGAAATTTTAATGATTAAAATTAAAAACAAGCAAATAATGCTTTATTAGATAAATAAAGAACTATACATATTTATTTTATTAAATAATAGGCTTATAATAACTTAATAAATGAAATATAAACTAAAATAATAGAATTTAATCAAAAAAGCATTTATTAACACTTTTTAAATTGAAAATCAAAAAAGGAAAATCTAATATTATATATATTGATAATAAATATATAATATAAGTTTTTTTAAAAAAGAAATAAGGACTTTTTTTTAAAATAAAGAATTTTACATTCTTGAAATGAAAAATAGAGAGTTTAGAATTGAAATAAAAAAAATCAATAAGTAAACCAAATTAAGTTTTAAAAATCATGAAAAAACTGTCTAATAATTTCATAAAAACATAATGAAAAATCAGCAAAAACTATTGAAAAAATATTTAAAAAATAATAAAAATAAAATAATAAAAAATAATGAAAATTTAAGTCATGTTAAATTCAATTATTATTACCCTGAATCAGTTGATCCGCTAGAAGAACCGGAACCACCAGAACCTGAATCAGATCCGCCTGAGCCAGAACCACCAGAACTTGATCCGCCAGAACTAGAACCAGACCCAGAATCAGAAGAACCGGAATCAGAACTAGAACCAGACCCAGACCCAGAATCAGAAGCACTGGAATCGGAACTAGAACCAGAATTAGATCCACTTCCAGAATTTGAATTACTGCTGGAACTAGATGAATAGCGGGTACCACTAGAAGAACTAGAGTAATAGCGAGTACCGCTAGAAGAACTAGATGAACTTACAGAACCGCTATCTGAAGAGGTATCCGCAGTGATATTTGTTAAATTTTCAGTATTATTTATTGATGTATTTGTTACATTTGTAACATTCTCTTCCATGCTGGAATCATCTGAGACTAAACCATTGGAAATGAATAGGAAACCACAGACAACTGCAGCGAAAGCAATTAAGATAAGTAAAATAACAATTATTTTATTTCCAGTATCCATAAAATTACTCCTAAATTTTTTAAAAATACTTAGTATGATTAAATCTTTTAAGATTAATACAATTTATATTTTCTTTTTTAATAGATATAAATATTATCCTATTATCAGATTAAAGGAATATCCGATTATCTGATAAAGTTGGTTCTTTGTTTTTCTTCCTCATGCTTAGGCAATTCTCTATTTTCAATTGATTTTAAAATCCAAGCCATATTGGTTGCCAATGTTCTCATGGTTTGAAGACCTTCCAAATCTTGCTTGACTTCTTCAGGAGTGTTTCCATGAACACTATTCCAATATTGTGATGCAACAATAGGCATATTTGAAATTGTGAAGTACTTGTTCAATCTGTCAAAGCTTGCACTTGCACCGCCTCTACGGCAGCTTACGATAGAAGCTCCCGGTTTGAATTTAAAGTTAGCACTTGCAGCATAGAAAACCCTATCAAGTATAGCGCATAATGCACCATTAGGACCTGCATAATAAACTGGAGAACCTACAATAACACCATCAGATTCTATTAGCTTATCAATTATTTCATTTGCTGGATCATCGTCAAATGCACATTTTCCATTGTTATGACCGCATTTAAGACAAGCGATGCAACCTCTAACAGGTTTGTTTCCAATCCAGAATATTTCACTGTCAATTCCTTCCTTTTCCAATTGATTTTTGATTTCAGTTAATGCTGTAAAAGTGCATCCTTCCTTATGAGGACTTCCATTAATTAGTAAAACTTTCATTTTCTCACTCCAAAACTAAAAAATTAACAATTATTAATCTAAATAATAAAAAAATAATAAAAAAATAAAAATAAAAATAAAATAAAGAAAAAATTATTCTTTTAAGTATTCGCAGACCTTTTCACCTGCAAATAAGCATACTTCAACACATGGAGATTTGTCATCACCATCTTTTGAGATGTATCCGCAAGTTACAGATTCATACTTATCCTTGAATTCATTGAATAACTTTTTGGAAGCGGAAATGATTTGCTTTTCATCTGCGCCTAAAAGACCTAAAGCCATTACCGCTCCAGTTACAGCACCACATGTCCCTTCAGAGAATGTTCCACCAATTCCTCCAGAGAATCCTTTTGCAAGAAGAGCCAATTCTTCAGTAGGCATACCTGCAACATCACAAATTCCCATAAGAGTTGCTTGTGAACAACTGTAATCCTTTCTGTATTCTTCAATTTTCTTTACTACTTCATTTGAATCCAATTCCATAATAATCCCTCACAACTAATTTAAATCAAATTTTGAATAATTCGAATTATTTAAAACATTGTTATAGTTAGTATAAACTTTAATGTTAATAAATTTTTATAAATCAATTAAATGAAAAAGCAGATTGGAAAACAAGTAGAATAAAAAATAGAAAAAAGATAAAAAAATAGAAATAAATTAAATAAAAATAGAATTGAAATAAAATAGGAATAGAACTAAAATAAAATAAAAATAATAATAAAAATTATTTAAAAAAAGAAAAGACTAGTTGTGATAAGCTTCACAACTTTGTCTGCTTAAAGCATGCTTGTGAGCATGCATATGCTTAATTCCACTTTCTGTTTTGATTTCATCCATTATCTTAATGCCGTCATGAGAATGTGAGTGCTCTCCATCATTGTGGAAATGATAATGGCTGTGTTCCACATTTTCAGTATCGATTTTCTTAATTGAATCATCAAATTTCCTGTCATACAGCAATGCTGCATTAAGCACTACAAGACAGGATCCTGCATTGTGAACAATAGCTCCAGTAACCGGATTCAATAATCCTAAAACGGAACATACAATAGCCACTGCATTGATTGTCATGGAAATGATAATGTTTGCCTTGATTGTAAACAAGGTTGAATTTGAAAGCTTTTTAAGATATGGAATCTTGCCGATATCATCACCTAAGAGTGCAATATCTGCTGCTTCAATAGCAACATCACTTCCTACAGAGCCCATTGCTACACTTACATCAGCAGTCTTGAGTGCAGGTGCATCATTTACACCATCACCAATCATACAGACTTTTTTGCCTTCACTTTTGAGCTTTTCAATCCAATCAAGCTTTTCTTGAGGAAGCAAGTTTCCATATACCTTTCCAATTCCAACTTGAGAAGCAAAATAATTAGCAGTTTCTGTATTATCTCCTGTAAGCAATATTGTTTCAGTTCCCAAATCATGCAAGTTCTCAATCATGTTTTTGGAATCTTCACGTATCACATCAGACAATCCGATCAAACCAACTACGCTATCATTCAAAGCAACGATAATTGAAGCCTTACCTTCATGTTTTAACTGGTTTAGTTCACTATCAACATTAAAATCAATATTATTTTCTGATAAAAATTTGGAGTTTCCTGCATATACTTGACCATAAGAGCTCTTACAACTTACCCCTTTTCCAGGGAACATCTTAAAGTCTTGTGGTTCTTCAATATCAATTTCAACTTCTTTTGCTTTGTCTACAACAGCTTTAGCCAATGGATGCTCACTTAATTTCTCACAAGAGGCAACTATGTTCAAAACATCCATTTCATCCAAATCATCTTTCAAGGAAATAATATCTGAAACTGCTAAATTACCGTAAGTTAAAGTACCTGTCTTATCGAACACTAAGGTATTCAATCCACCCAAGGTCTCTAAAGCTTCACCAGATTTAATGAGAACTCCATATTTTGTTGCTTGACCAATAGCTGCCATAATTGCAGTTGGTGTAGCAAGTATCAATGCACATGGACAGAATACTACGAGGACTGTTACTCCCCTTTCAATGTTTCCTGTAATGAGCCATGCTGCAATAGCGATTATCAATGCAACAGGAACAAGCCATGTTGCCCATTTGTCTGCAATCCTTTGAGTTGGAGCTTGCTTTTCATCAGCTGCCTTTACAAGGTCAATCAACTTTTGAAGTGAAGAGTTTTCACCTAAACTGGTTGCTTTAATGTCAATTGAACCATACAAATTCATTGTACCACAGAATACCTCATCCCCTACATCCTTATCAATCGGCAATGATTCACCAGTCATGATGGATTGATCAAGAGAAGAGGTACCGTTTATAATTTCACCATCAACAGGTACGCTTTCACCAGGAAGAATTCTTAAAGTATCTCCGATTTTAATCTCATCTACGGAAATCATTTCTTCCTTGCCATCCACAATTCTTCTACCTGTTTGTGGAGTTAAATTAATAAGATTTCTTAAACCTTTTTTAGCTCTTTCAACTGTCCAGTCTTCTAAAAGAGCACCTAAAGCCATAATCCATGCAACTTCACCTGCTGCAAATATCTCACCAATCAAGAGTGATGCCACCATAGCTATTGCAATAAGAAGTGCAGATGAAATCCACTTTTCACGGATTAATCTGGTTAAAGCCAATAATAACATTGGAATACCACTTATTATTACCGCACCCCATGCAGGGTTTAAGTAAATTGGAGTGTCAATTCCAAGTATCATGAAAATAACAGCGATTACAAGAAATATAGCTGAAATAATGGTCATTTTCAAACCAAATAAGAAATCAGTTATTTCATCAATCAATATAGACACCTTCTTTTATAATAATTTCATTAAAATTTATCGTAATTTTAAAAAGTATTACTTTTTTTAAGATTTTTGTATATTTAGTATTACTAATAATAATATATGCAATAGATTATATAAATGTTATTACTTTTTTGTAGTTTTTTGGGTAAAAAGTATTACTTTTAGAAAAATTTGTAAAAAAATATGGAAATAGTATTACTTTTTTGCCTATTTTTGTATAAAAAGTATTACTTTTAAATAAATTTTAAAAAAATTAATTAAAAAGAAAGTAATTAATATGGAAATTAAATAAAAATAGAAAAAAAGGAGACTTGTAAAAATAAAAAAACGAAAGAAATAAAAAAAGAATAGAAATTTAATTAATATTTAATTAACTAATCTTTCTAATTAATACAGAAGTGTTGTTTGTCTTTCCTTTAGGAAGCAACATGACTTCCTGATGGAATCCTCTGGTATCCTTTTCAGTTACTGGAGAGTAAAGAATAGCCCTCATACCAGTATAGGTTCTGTAAAGAACAGGAGTCTTCTCATCAACAACATCCCAAACATTAGCGAACACTCTGTCTTTAGGTTCTGCAAATGCTGCAATCATCAAGATGTCATAATCCAAATCAGCAATGGTCTTTTCATCCCCTGTAATTATTTCAATTCCATCATCAAGGTCTAATCTTTTCAAGACTTTTCTGGACAATTCTGCAACTTCTTCAAATTGTTCAATTCCAATACATTTACAGCCAGTGACCATACGGAACATGATTAATGTTAATGGAAGAGGTCCGCTACCTAAGAATACGAAAGTCTTCTTCTCATTGAACTTGGCCAATTGCCTTTCATTTTCTATTAGTCCAATGTATCTGTCATAAAAATGGAATGAATCCAAAACAGCTTTAGGATCATCAGATTCCAATATTTTCATAGCATTTTCACGTTCCAATCTTGCACCGATATAAACATAGAACTTACGAATCAACTGCAATGCCTTATTCATTTTCTCATCATCAAGGATATGCTTTGCAGAATCAAAATCTATTTCTTTATCATGAGCAATTACTTCAATTTCATCCAAGATCTTTGTAATCTCTTCAATATCAGTACCGTCCAATGCAGAAATACCCTCGCTATCGAGGTCTCCATAGCTTGAAAGCTTATTTGCAATCTCTTCAATTGTTCCCCAATATTTATAGCAACTCATTTTATCACACAAAAAGTCTTTAAAAAAAATATTTTTATCCCTAAGTTTATTTTTTAATTTTATATAAAAAAAATGTAAAATTAAATTTAATATATACTTTATATTAAAGAATATATAAATTTTAAATTAAAATTAATAAAATAAATTTTATTTACTTGATAAATTCTTTACCATATGGACTGTCTGAAGCTCATTATTTGTATCCCAAGTTATATTGAATCCCACTTTTTTCCAAAAGCTAAATCCTGCTTCAAGATTCTTATGGGTATGCAAGTAAATCTCATTGAAGTTATTTTCACAGCAGAACTCTTCAACAACATTATACAACTGTGTAGCCAATCCACAACGCCTATAATACTTATCTACAAAAAGTCTCCAAATGCTTGCTGTGGATTCCTTAGAGTATAAGTCCTGAAATTCCATAAAGTTCTTATCATACTGCCTAACCGCTATGGTAGCAATGATTCTTCCATTACCACTATCCTCAACATAAAACAGACTGTTTTTCTTGCAATCTATATAATACTTGTTCAAATCTATTATGTCCTTATGCCAAGATGGAATGTAACCATAGCCATATTCAGACCTTATTTGGGAAAACAGGAAATTCCTCACCCTAATCTTTGTATCACAATCATCAGACAATTGCTTTATGGTAAAATTCATTTGATCACTTTAATCATTTTTAAGAATAATTAATATAATTCATAAGTAAATTAAAAAAATAAAAAATCAAAAAGTAATACTTATTATGAAAAAAATATTATATTAATACTTTATATTTAATAATTATGATTTAATATATAAAAATATTTCTAAAAAAAGTAATACCAAATAGCTTATTTTAGGTAAATAAGTAATAATTATTACTAAAATCAATTTTACTTATATATTAAGTAATAATTTTTAATTTTAAAAAGTATTACTCTCAATTATTACAAAATAAGCAAAAAATGATAAAATAATACTATAATTTAAATAAAAAATTAAGATTTAAAAAATAAAAAATAAATATTGAAATAAAAAATAGAGAAGATATTAAATGTGAATAATATCTTCAAGACAATATTAGATATCTACATGATTGATATCATCAAGATATATCACTTCATCACAAATAATATCCATCAGATCCCTATCGTGGCTAACAACAAGCAAGCCCATATTCCTTTCCTTGACAATCTTCAAAACTGATTCAAAGATCTGCACTTGGGTAATTGCATCAAGCATTGTAGTCATTTCATCAGCTATTAAGAATTTAGTGTTTGGATTCAAAGACCTTAAAACTGAGAATCTTTGCAATTCCCCACCGGAAAGCTCTGCAGGCCATCTGTTTAGCCAGGACTTTTGAATACCAAAGTCCTCAAGCAAACTATCAGGAACATCCCAAGATTCCTCAAGAACCTCGTGCATCTTCCATTTAGGATTCATAACCTTTTCAGGATGCTGATAAATCAATTGAACAGGATTAAAACCGCTTTTAGGGATTTCATTTCCATCCAATTTCACTTCACCTTCATATCTTTTGATGTGTCCAGCAAGGATTTTACATAAGCTTGACTTACCGCTTCCACTATCACCAAACAAACCTAAAATCTTCTTATTGTCAATGGTTATGTCAACATCCTTCAAGATTTGCCTAGATCCTGAACTATATTTGAATGAGATATTTCTACCAGTTAACTCCATAAAATCTACCCCTCATATTTAAAACATCTGACCCTCTTATTCTCATCAATAGGGAATAAGAACGGCCTTTCCTTATCACAATTCTCCAACTTATGAGGACAACGTTCATAATATGGACAGCCTACTGGAATCTCACCATGCAATGGCTGATGCCCTTTTGTGAGTTCAAATCCATTATGAGGCAATGCCTTGTATAGGGATTTGGTATATGGATGGAGCAAGTTCTCTCCCTCTCCACTGAAATCAGATGCATTGGCAACCTCAATAACATAACCTGAATAGAAAATTGCTATTCTGTTTGCAACCTTCAAAGCGGCATCAATATCGTGAGTAATCAATAATACCCCTACATTGTCTGCTGCCATCTGTCTTAAATGATTCAAGGTTTCCTCTACAGACTTTTCATCCAAACCAGGAGTAGGTTCATCTGCAATTACAAGCTTAGGATTTGAAAGCAAAGCTGTTGATACAAGAACCCTTCTTGCCATACCTCCAGACAATTGGAAAGGATACATGTCATCCACTTCCTCAGACAAGCCGTATTTCTCAAAGATAGCTCTTTGCTTAGCCCTTTTCTCCTTTTCCTCTGCTTCATCAGCACATTCACCAATTACTTGATCTGAAACCTTCATCAAAGGGTCTAAAAAGTTAACGGATTGGGGAATCAATGCAATTTCCTTTCCACGCAATTCCTTTTTGAGTTCCTCTGTTAAAACATCCCCTTTATAGACCATATTACCTGATAAGTTAGCATTATGAGGCAAGATACCAAGTATTGCATGTGCAAGCAAACTCTTTCCAGAACCACTTGAACCTAAAACAGCAACAATTTCCCCTTCATTAATATCCAAAGTCAAATCAGTGATAACCTTCAATTCCCTCTGATTCAATCCTTGAACATATTGGGTAAATGAAATGGAAATATTTGAAACATTAATTAAATCACTCATATTATCACCTAATCATTTGCACTTGCTGGGTCAAGCATCTTCTTAATGTTTTCTCCTGCAATATCAAACAGTAATACAAGAATCAATAATGCCAAACCAGGGAATAAAGCTAACCACCAATTACCAGTTGCAAGATATTTCATGGATTCAGACAAGATAATACCAATAGCAGGCTCATGAGGAGATAATCCGAAACCTAAAAATGTTACACTTGCCTCGTGCATAATCGCATGAGGGAAAATCAAGATTGTGCCTACAATCACTTGAGTGATTACCAAAGGCAAGATCTGTTTTCTTGCAATCCAAAACTTGGATTGTCCTAATTTTTCTGAAATTGTAACGAATTCTGAAGTCTTAATACGTTTTATCTCAGCTCTAAGCACTCTTGCAAGGGATGTCCAGTGAGTGAATGCAACACCAATCAATACACCGAAAGCACCTCCACCTAAAGCAATGGAGATAAGGATAATAAGCAAGATGTGTGGAATGGATAGGAATACATCTATCAACCATGAAACAAAACTGTCCAAATGCTTATTGAAACTTGATAAGAACGCTAAGGCAACAGCAATGATACTGCTTAAAATGGAAGCGAAGAATCCTATTTGAACACTTAATCCTAAACCTTTTAAGGTACGGATAAACATGTCCCTACCTAACCAATCTGTACCGAAGATATGCTCCAAGGAAGGAGGCTGATTCATCATGGTCCAATTGGTTGTGATGCTTTTTGGGTCAATGAAGAAACTGATAACAACAACCAAAATCAAGATGAAAGCGGACAAACCTATTGCAAGCAATGTTTTGGTCCTTAAATTCATGTTGCCTAAAACATCAAACTTATTCACTTTACCCACTGACTCATCCATTTTCCTCACCTTCCCTGATTCTTGGATCTACAAAGTTATAAAGGATATCTGCAATTAAATTTCCACAATAAACGAATATTGCACTGAATATAACAATACCCAACAATAGTGGAACATCACTTCTCAAACCTGCAGAAACCGCCGCCTGACCGATTCCAGGATACATGAAAACCTGTTCAACAAGAACGGTTCCACCAAACAATTCGCTGAAGGATAAGAATTGCAATGTGATAGCAGGCAAAAGAATATTTCTTATACCATGCCTTTTAATCAAAGTCCATCCGTCTTCCCCTCTTGCCTTAGCAAAAAGGAAATAATCAGTTGACATGACTTCAATAAGCTTGTCACGAGTATACAATGCAATTGATGCAACACCTAAAATGCTCAAAGTGAATGCCGGCAAAATCAAATGCCTTAACCAATCCCAGAATGAAACATCTTGGCTCAATGCACCAATCGGCACTCCCCCGCTTACAGGGAATAGTCCTAAATAAACACTGAATACCATTACAACAAGCAAAGCAATCCAAAATGTAGGGGCAGATTGCAATATGTAACAATAGACTTTCACTGCCTTGTCTACCCAAGTGTCTCTTTTAAATCCTGCAAGAACACCTAAAGCAAAACCTAATACACCGGAAATCACCCAAGAGGTTAACATCAAAATTAATGATGCAGTGAACTTTTCACCAATAACATGCAATACTGGAGTCCTATAAATTAAAGAAGTTCCAAAATCACCAACGATAATATTTCCTAACCAATTCAATAGCTTTTCAGTGATCGGTTGATTTACACCCCAATAAGCTTCCAATTGAGCAATTTTTTCAGGACTGGCAACCATATTGGAAATATAAGCATTCACTGGATTGATAGGAGACATGTCAATTAATATAAAACTTAATAATATTACAACAACTAATAATATAGCAAAACGGACAAGTTTATATCCTAGAAATTTAAGTATTTTCTGTTTATCTAACAAAAAATAACCTCCCATAATTAAAATTTACACATAGTGAACAATTAAATTTGAAAATCTAATAATAAGAATAACTCTAAACTCATAATAAAATAAAATCAATAAACATACTCAAAAAATACGATTTACTCGTTCTTTCCTTAATGCATTAAAAAAGCTTAAATAAACGATATTTTTAGAAATTATAATCCAAATATAAAAATTGGAATCTGAATATGAAAACTATAATTCAAATATAAATATATCTATAAAATTTTCTTTTATTGAAAGTTAAAAGGAAACTAATTCTTTATTTAAATAAAAAACTTAAAAAAATTAGAAGGAAGTAGAAAAAAGTTTTTTAGAAAACTTTTCCTACCCCAATTATTTATACATTTTTTATGCAGTAGAGTTAGTCATGGTCCAGTCGTATATGTTACTGAATAAGTCTCCTCCGTGAGGTTGTAAGAGAGCAGTGTCATTGGAAATGTCTACTCTATCATTTACAAAGTAACCGTATTTGATTTCACCTAACCATAACCAGTTTGCATCACCTTTTGGAGAGATACCAGTGGTGCCGTCCCATGATACTGCAGCCCAATCTTTGTATGAAGCTTCACGGGATTCAGCAAATGCAGCATCCATGTGAGCGTCTACAGCACTGTTGTTTACTCTTGCAGGGTTGAAGTCAGAAGAACTGTAGTATTCTCCGTACATGTCAGAAGGATCTGTGGAACCGTATCCCCAGAGAACTCCTTGAGAGTATTGATTTGGATAGATTTCATCCCATTCAGCACCGACAGGTTCAACTTCAATACCGAATTCTTTAGCTTGTTCTGATAATCCTAAAGCTAATGCTTGTCTTTCTGGAGCATTTGCAGAGTAGTATACTTTAAATGATGCTTTTGTACCATCTTTTTCTCTTATTCCATCACCGTCAGAGTCAACCCAACCAGCTTCTTCCAAGGTTTTGTTAGCATATGCAACGTCACCGTCTTCAATTGCTGCTTCTGGGTTAGCCCATGGCAATTGATGTGCAATACCATCGTAGGATGGAACACCTAATCCATTTAATGCACCTTCTGCTAAAGCGGTTCTGTTAATACCGTAGTTCAATGCTTTTCTTACTGCAATGTCTGCAGTTACATTGTTACCAATGGTGTAGTTATCTTCTGGAGATAGTTCACCAGTGTCAGGCACACTTGGTAATGAAATACCACGAACGTCAATGGTATCCATCAAGTACATGGTGTATCCGTCAACCTTTTCTTTACCATATTCGAGAGGTACTGCTACGATATCAGCTTCTCCGTTTTTAGCTAAGTTGAATGCTGCTTCGTTTTGAGCAAAGAGAATGGTTATTTTTTCGATTTGAGGCATTTTACCGTAGTAATCAGGGTTTTTCTCTAAGATTACTTGTTGACCCTTATCCCATTGTACAAATTTGTATGGTCCAGAACCGACAGGGTTTTCACCATAGGTTTCGTTGTTGTATGAGTCAGAAGGTACAATACCGATGTAAGCTAATTTATCTAAGAAAGTGGAATCGGATTTGTTTAAATCAAATTCTACAGTGTAATCATCTACAGCTTTAGCTTCATTTAAAGCAGATAAATCTAAGCTTGCACCACTTTCTTTAGCTGCATTGAATGTGAATGCTACATCTTCAGCAGTAAGTGGTGTACCATCGGTAAACTTGACATCGTCTCTTAAGTTTACAGTATATTTCTTATAGTCACTAGAAATATCATAGTCTGTAGCCAAATCATTTGAGTAAGTACCGTTTGTATTCATTTTAAGTAAGGTACTTTGAATCAATGGCTCTGCATAATAGTTCCAACCTGCAATTGGATCAAAACCAGCTTCTGGTTCTCCTCCGTGACTGTAAGCCGCAACTACAATTTCACCAGGTCCTCTTTCAGTAGTGCCCCCTCCCATAAGAAGGGCACCACCAATAAGTACAAGAATTATTGCGATAATCGCACCAATTATATATTTTTTATCCATATAGACACCTTAAGTTAAAGAATAAAATATTAAAATAACAACCTTAAAAAATGAAAATTTTAAAAATAAAATTTCCAATTAAACAAGCGTAATAATAATAGTAAAATTGTTATTAATTTAATACTTTACATAATATAATTATTACTTTACTATATAAAAATATTTCTAAAAAAAGTAATACTAAATTGCTTATTTTTGGCAATAAAATAATAATTATTACTAAAATCAGTTTTATTTAAATATTAAGTAATAATTTTAAATTTTAAAATATAAATT
>NZ_CALDKF010000006.1 GCF_937898925.1 uncultured Methanobrevibacter sp. | reverse complement strand
GACCTTGCACTTAGGCCTGAAATCACTGCTCCTATTGCAAGATTATACTTGAATGAGCTTCAAAAGACTTCAAAACCTATTAAGATTTATTATTATGGAAGCTGTTTCAGATATGAAAGACCACAAAAAGGCAGATTCAGACAATTCTGGCAATTCGGATGTGAATTGATTGGAGCAAAGACTCCTGAAGGTGAAGCTGAAGTAATAGCTATGTGCAACAATGCTATTGAAGAGCTTGGAATCACTACAGCTGAATTCAATGTAAACCACTTAGGAATCATTAGAGGATTATTCGCTCACTTTGATATTGATACTGCTACACAAAGAGAAATCATGGTTGTTATCGATAAGGGGGATAAGGATCTCCTAAAAGAATCATTGATTGGAGAAAACCCTATCATCAAAGACAAGCCAGAACTCAATGAGGTATTGTTCAAATTGATGGATATGGTTGGCGACTCATCAATCATAGCAGATATAGAAGAGCTTGTATCTCCTTACGAAGAAACCAAAGAAGCTCTTGAAGAATTCAAGGAACTTGTAAAAACCCTTGAAAGTTTCCAAGTGTTCAATTACAAGCTCAATCTTGGAGTGGCAAGAGGACTTGACTACTATACTGGAATAGTGTTTGAGGTATATGTGGAAGGACTTGGTGCACAAAAGCAGGTTTGTGGTGGAGGAACATACAATCTCGTTAAATTATTCGGTGGAGAAGATGTTGTTTCCACTGGATTTGCATTAGGATTTGACAGATTGATGAATGCAATCGAAGAGCTTAACGGAAAGCTTGAACTTGAACCTATTGTAAACACCTATGTTGCAGCAATCTCAGACTCTACAAGACATAATGCATTCAACATTGCCCAAACATTGAGAAAAGCAGGAATTCCAACTGAAGTTGATTTAAACAGAAAGAAATTCAAAAAGATATTGGCTTATGCAAATAAGATTGGAGTTAAATATGCCGTTCTTGTAGGAGAACGTGACCTTGAAGAAGGAAACGTAACAATCAAGAATATGAAAACTGGAGAGCAAGGACAAATTCCTGTTGATGAAGTTGCTACATTCATACAGAATATGAAGTGGTGGGAGTGTTGAATGAATATAAATGTTTTTAAAAAGAAGTGTTATAATTATAATTTTTAAAAGGTGAAAAGATGGAATTGAATTTCAGACTTGATGTAGGGGGAGAGAAGTTAGTCATAGGAATTGCACAGGATTACCAAACTAATGATATCCTAATGGTGGCATTCATGAATAAGGAAGCTGTAGAACAGACTTTAAAAACCAAAAAGGCTCATTACTATTCTACATCAAGACAAAAACAATGGCTAAAGGGAGAAAGTTCTGGAAATGTTCAGACTGTAAAAGAAGTCTACATTGATTGTGATGCAGATGCTTTGATAATGAAAGTGGATCAAGAAGGAGCAGCATGTCATGAAGGATACAGATCTTGCTTCTTTAGACAATTGGACATTGAAAAAGAGAATATCGACATTGACAATCTTACAGATGAAGATGTGAAAGTCATTTCTGAAAGATTGTTTGATCCAAAGGAAATGTATGGATAGATATTTATTAATAGTTTAAATTTATTTATTTAATAATTTTTAAATAAAATAAACCTAAGAGGGAGGTGAAAATATGGATTTTAATTTTGATAGTGATTATAACGATGATGAAGGCTACAATGATGAAATAAAAAGAATTGTACCAGATACAAGTGCAATCATTGAAGGAAATGTAGAAAAGATCATCAAGGAAAAAGGATTGAACTATCCTGAAATCATCATACCAGAAGCGGCAATCGCTGAACTTGAACATCAAGCTAACAATCAAAGGCCAACTGGAATTCGTGGCCTAGAAAATGTAAAGAAACTGCAGGATTTAGCTGAAATTGGTGAAATAGCTATTAGAATCACAGGCAGAAGACCAACCAAATTTGAAAAGGACAATGCAAAGCTTGGAGAAATTGACGGATTGATAAGAGATGTTGCTAAGGATGAATTGGCTTTACTCCTAACCAGCGATAAGATCCAAGCAAAGACAGCTGAAGCACAGGGAATACCAACCATCTACTATGCACAGGAATATAAAGGTGCAATAGATTTAAAGATTGCTAAATTCTTTGATGAAGACACTATGAGCGTTCATTTAAAGGAAAATGTTGTCCCTATGGCTAAAAAAGGAAAGCCTGGACATATTGAACTTGTAAAGCTTGCAGATGAAAAATTCAATTACAAGCAATTGGAAAACATTGCTGAAGAGATACTTGAAAAGGAAAGATACGACCCTAAAACCTATCTTGAAGTGGATAAGGAAGGGGCAATCGTAGTCCAATCAAGAGACCTTAGAATATCAATAGCAAGGCCACCATTCTCTGAAGCTCTTGAAATTACTGCTGTAAGGCCAGTTGCTGAAGTGTCACTTGACAAATACCATTTATCTGATAAACTAATCGAAAGATTAACAAACAGTGCAAGAGGAATCCTCATTTCAGGTTCCCCTGGAGCTGGTAAAAGTACATTTGCTCAAGCAATAGCTAAATTTTATGATGAAGAATTGAACAAAGTTGTAAAGACCATGGAATCTCCAAGAGATTTGCAAGTAGGGGATACAATTACCCAATATGCGCCTCTTGAAGGGGACATGGAGAATACTGCAGACATATTATTATTGGTCAGACCTGACTTTACCATATATGACGAGCTAAGAAAGAACCATGACTTCAAGATATTTGCAGATATGCGTCTTGCAGGTGTGGGGATGATTGGTGTTGTTCATGCAACAAGACCTATAGATGCAATTCAAAGGATTGCAAGCAGAGTTGACCTAGGTACAATCCCATCAATCGTAGACACTACAATCTATATTGAAGATGGTGAAATATCTGCTATCTATGAAAACAAGCTCACAGTAAAGGTTCCAAGTGGAATGGAAGAAAGAGACCTTGCAAGACCTGTAATTGAAGTGAGAGACTTTGAAACAGGAACCTTAGTCAATGAGATTTACACTTATGGAGAACAAACCATTGTAATGGATATTGGAATGGTTGAACAGTCCAAAAAGGCAAAAATGGAAAAGGAGAAAACTCCAGTCCAATTGATTGCAGAACGTGAAATCCTAAGGACCATGAAAAGAATAGCGCCTAAGGCAGCTATTGAAGTGAGCATGGAAAACGACAGAAGAGTGAACATTTACATCACTGAAAAGTACATTCCAAAAATCATAGGAAAAGGTGGCAAAAGGATTGCTGAACTTGAAGAGGATATTGGAATTAGCATGAATGTTGAACCTCTTGAAAAGGCGCCGGACAGTTTTGCAGAAAGACTTTCAAAAAGATCAAAAAAGTCTAAAAAAGATAAGAAAGACAAGCATAAGAAGTCCAAAAAGTCCCAATTGAAAGAGTATAATGACAATATAGATGATTACATTATAGATGAAGGCAAAAAGGATTACAGCAAGGACAATTACTTTGACTTAAGCGAAGATGAAGATGATTATGAAGAAGGAGAAACATCTGAATTCTACTATGAAGTCTTTGAACTCTATCCTGAAATAAGAAAGGACCATCTTGTATTGCCTATTGGCAAGAAATATGTCGGATGTGCTTTTGACATTCTATTAGAGGACAAATACCTATTTACAGCAACTGTAGGAAAAAGAGGTTATGTAAAGCTTCATAAGAACCTTGACTTGACTGAAGAGATTATGGAAGGTTTAGATCAAGGCCTTAGAGTTGTTGCAAGAGTTAGAGATTAATAAAATAAGAGGCAAACAGATGAAATTAGGAGCTTCAGTATTCCCAAGAAAGATTATACCTATAAAAGAGTCATTGGACTACTTCGAATCAAACAGGCATATTGAATATATGGAACTCTTTCATGACTATCCAAACAGGGATATTAATGATGAAAAGGACCTAATCGATAAGATGAACTCCTATAACTTGAAATATACTGTTCATGCTCCATTCATTGAAGTGAATCCTGCCTCTGTCAATCCAGCTCTTTCAAAAGCGGCAATTGAAGAGATAAAAAGATCAATAGAACTTGCAAACACTCTTGACAGTGATATAGTTGTAATTCATCCAGGAAGAAGCATATTCAATAATGACAAGGAATACATGAAAGAGGTTTATTCCATAGCAGAAAAGAACCTTAAGACCATTGGTGAATATGCTAAGGACAATGGAGTGCATACCTGCATTGAAAACCTTCCAAGACTAAGAGGATTCATGTATCAGGACATCAATCAACTCCATGACTCTCTGGAAAGAACCGATTTGCCTATGACATTGGATATAGGCCATGCATATACTGCAGGATTTACTGTAGATGATGTATATTTTGATAACATTAAGCATATCCATATCCATGACAATGACGGTGTTCATGACTCCCATCTTCCTTTAGGAGAGGGAATTATAGACTTTAAGAAGTTCTTTGAAATATTTTCCAAAAACAAGTATGATGGAATCTACAATTTTGAATTGAGTTCAAAAGACTATATTGAAAAGAGTATTGAATATCTGAAAAGCTTAAAATTAATATAATTCATAAAAATGATTGAGGTAAAAAAATGAAAATAGGAGCTTCAATGTTAGCAACAGAAGACAGGACAATAGAAGAAGCTATAGAATACTTTGACAGCAACAAATATATCGATTATGTTGAAATAGTCC
>NZ_CALDKF010000005.1 GCF_937898925.1 uncultured Methanobrevibacter sp. | reverse complement strand
GCATTTATATTGGGAATCAAAATGGCTAATCCGTTGCTCTTTGTGCTTTCGGCTTATTTCATTGCCTTGATATTCATGCTGATTTGCTATTCCTTGATTTCTGCATTAGGTCATATAGGAAAAGGATTAGCTGTAATTTGGCTTGTATTCCAAATTTCAGGTACTGGGGGTATTTATCCTATTCAATTGATGGGACCATTCCTTCAAGCAGTCAGTCCGTATATGCCAATGACTCATGGAATCACTTTGCTTAGGGAAACTGCATTAGGATTGATTTGGTCAAATTACATTCCATCATTCTTGATATTGATTGCTATGGGTGCTATAACATTGGTTTTAGCATTGATAGTAAAAATGTTTGCAGATAAAAGAGCGCATTGGTTTGAAGAAAAATTAAATGAAACTGACTTGTTCTAAATAAGTCATTTTTATTAATTTTTTTATTTTATTTTTTTAAAGAAAGAGTTATTATTATCTTTTTTATTTTATTCTATTTTCTTGTTTTATTCTATTTTCTTGTTTTATTCTATTTTTTTATTAAAAAGAGTTTTTTAAAATAAGAGTTGATTATTACCTATTTTTAAAATGGTTTGATTTATAAAAAAGAGTTTAAAAAGAGTTAAATTTACTATTTTTTAAGATAAGTTTTATTCATTTCATCGTTAACTTCATCATATCTAGTTAACAATGTTCGGATTAAGGCTTTGCTAATTTTATTGAATTTTTTATCCAATAAATCCACTCCCTCTTGGGTGATTCCTCCTTTAGTCGCTACCTTATTGATTATATCTTCATTGGATAATCCTTGATCATCCTTTAGCATTGCAGTTCCAATAACTGTCTTTAGGACCATGTTCTCTATGTCATCTTTTGGAATGTTTGATGCTTCACTGCAGCTTTGAGCAAATTTATCCATCAGGATTGCAATGAATGCCGGTCCGCAACTGCTGATTATTGTACTCATTTCCAATTCATTGTCGCTTGGGTCGAGATTGTTTTCCTCTTCATTGAAGTAAATTGGATTGTCAATTCTCCTCACGTAACTGAATTCATTAAAAAGGTCTTCAACAAAGAGTCTTTCTTGAAGTTCAACTTTGGAATTGTGCTTAACGAGTGTGACTCCTTTTCTTCTTGCCAGTGAACTTATTGAGTTATTTGAAGTTACTGTAGAAGCTAAGGTAGGAATTACTAAGCTTAATTTTCCATCAAAGTACTGTTTGATGTGATTGAAGTTAAGTCCTGCACAGGTGTATATGATGTGGGTGTTTTCATTGAGGAAAGGCTTGATTTCTTCTATGATTTCCTTAAATTGAGGAGTTTCGACGGAAATAAGGATTTTTTGACATTGTGTTGCGACTTCTTTGTTATCTGAAGTAATGTTTAGATTTTCTTCTGGATATTCTTCAATTAAACTTTCAAATTTATTAAGGTGTCTATTTGAAACAATTAATTCTTCGTCATCTAATAGTAAATTAAGCTTTAGTATGTTATTTACTATCATTGAACCCATATTTCCGTATCCGATAACTCCTATTTTCATAGTTTCCCTTTCACTATGTGTTTTTTTAACTATGATCATGAATTTCTTTGGTCCGAAATTAGCAATTATGGATTTTAAAAAACTCAAATCTTAATTAAAAAAATTTATTAAAACTATATCGTTATAAAATAATTCTAAAATTATTTATAACTAATATAATTTATTATTTAACTCATTAATAAACTTTATAGTTTTATTTTTGGATTTAAAGCATTTATTCAACTTTATTTTATATTTGTTAAACTATAATTTAGTTAAATGTAATTTAGATAATATCAAGTGGGTTTTAGGTTTCAATTGGTGGCGGTGTTTTTTAAAGTGGTTTAAAAATTATTCAAGGATGTTTATTTTTGAATTATCTTCTATATGATGGTCTCTAATGAAATTTCTGATTATGGTGTTGAACAAGTCATGGTCTATTATGTTCCAAAGGTGGTTTCCCCTTATGATTTCCACTAACTTGGCATTTGTGAATATGCTTTTCAAATCTATTGCTGACTTTGTACAGTTCAAGTCCTCTTTAGTTCCATAGATTATTAGGATATTGTCCTTTTCAATGATATCCTTATTGTCTTTTAAGCTTTCAGGAATGGTGTAATTCAAGGATTCAAAAGCTATTTTTCTTTCGTCATTAATGGATATGTCTAATATCTTTTCCATATCGTTGTAGTGTTCCTTTTTGATTCCAAAATATCTTAGGTATGCCTTTGTTATGAACATGTCTGATTTTTCATTAAGGTATTCGGATTGTGCCTTTGCGAGTCCATTTGCAATGCTATCTGATTCGCTTTCCTTATAGTCTGCTATTTCAAGCCCAGATAATATGAGATTGTCGATTATATTTGGATTTTCATTAAGGATTTCTATAGCTATTGATCCGCCGATACCTAAAGCTACAATATTTACCTTTTCAATGTCCTTATTGCTGATAATATGATTTATGAATTCGGATATTTCAATAGATGATTTGTCTATGCTGAATTCCTCTTTTGAGATGCTATCCCCATGATTTGGCAAATCAAGGAATATGCAATGGAATCCTTTGAAGTATTTATCATAATCTTCCTTTTGCCTTTTCCAAATCCATTTGTCTAATAATTTGGCATGCAAAAACAGTATGGTTTTGCTGTTTTCCTCTCCAATCTCTTCATATGCCAAATTATTAAAATGTTTTAAAGTCATTTTATCCTCAATTTACAAATTTTAATCTTAGTTTAATATTGACCTATTTAATTAGTTGCCTTGATATCGAACAAAGCATATAAATATATTAATGTTAATGGTTATATATTATATTAACTCTTATTATAATTTTTTAATCTAAAAAGGATTAGTGATAATATGAAAGCTGATGCATACAAAATTGTAGATAATGTTTACTGGGTAGGAGTTTTAGACTGGGATATTCGTGACTACCATGGATACACCTTAAATGGAACTACCTACAACTGTTATTTAGTATTTGGGGAAGATAAAGTAGCTTTAATCGATAATGTTTATCCTGGAAAATCTGAACAGTTCTGGGGAAGAATTAAAGATGCATTCGAGAAGGAAGGAAGAGAATTCAAAATCGATGTAGTTATCCAAAACCACATTGAAAACGACCACAGCGGTTCCTTAGGTGAAGTTGTTGCAAAATTCCCTGATGTTGAAGTTTACTGTTCCAAAAAAGCTGAACCAGGTCTTAAGAATCACTTGCCTGAACTTGCAGACTTTGAGTTCAACACTGTAAAAACCGGTGACTCTTTGGATATTGGAGGAAAAACTTTCCAATTTGTAAATGCACCTATGCTTCACTGGCCTGACAGCATGTTTACAATGTTGATGGAAGATGGAATATTGTTCTCCAACGATGCATTCGGTCAGCACATCTGCTTGTCTGAAAGATTGGACAGCGATGTGGATCCAGTCATATTGACTGAAGCTGCAAGAAAATATTACGCTAACTTGATTACCCTTTCATCTCCAATGGTTGGAAGAAAAATTGAAGAGCTTGCAAAATTAGGATTGGTGGACATTCTAAAGATGATTGCTCCATGCCACGGTCAAATCTTCACTGACCCAAGCTTTATCCTTGACTTATACACAAAATGGTCTACAGGTACCTATGAAGGAAACAAGATTACCTTCATTTACGACACTATGCACCATTCAACCCAAAGAATGGCTCATGCTATGGCTGAAGGTGTAATGAGTGAGGGAGTAAAAGTCAAGATGTACTTCATGCATGATGATGACAAATCCGATGCAGTGACTGACGTACTTGATTCAAAGGCAATCTTTGTAGGAGCTCCTACCATGATGAACAATCCGTTCCCCGGAATTGGAGATGTGATGTACTACCTCAACTGTTTAAGCTTTGGAAAAATTGAAACCAAAAAGGCAGTTGTATTCGGCTCCAAAGGTTGGGCAGGAGGTTCCGCAAAAATCTTGGCTGCAAACCTTGAAGGAGCAGGATTTGAAGTCGTAGAACAAATGGAACTTGACTTCAAGCCAACTGAAGAGCAACTTGAAGAATGTTACGAATTAGGTAAAAAAGTAGCTCAAATGATTAAGGAATAGTTTTTTCACTATTCTATTTTTTTATTTTTTTTTAAATTTGTAATTGTATTATTCTTTTTTCAATCAGATATCTTAATTTTTTAAATTTAATATAATCCCTTATTTTTTCAATATTTTTAATATATTAAACTATTCATGTAAAATTCTAACGATAATGAATTAATTTTTTAAAATAACATCAATATTGTTTTTATTTTTAAGAAAAAGTTTATATAATAGTTTAAATAGAAAATTAATCGAAATTTATCGAGTTTAGATGATTTACTATATATTTTTCATTGTAAACTTCTAAACAATAATTTTTAAATAGAATTTTAAATAAAAATAAATTTATACGTGGTAGTTTGAGAGATAATAATATAAATGAATTAATTGAGATATTAGCATCTCATGATTCTAATGAAATATATGTTAGTCCGCATATCTTAGAAAACTGTTTTGAACGTAATTATTCATTAAATTATGTTCATTTATGCTTGTTAGAAAAAATTCCATTATCAATTAGTAAAACTTCCGAAAATCGTTTTTTATTAATTTATCCTCATGAAACGATTAAATTTCAAGATCTTTATATTGTAATTGGAATAAATGATGATGAAAAAATAACTATAATAACAGTATATTGTTTTGATAAACGGAGGAGAGAACGTGAAATCAAAAGATAAAATATTTGAAGTTGAATATTTTTACAATGAATCTATAGATACTTTAGGTATAAAAGTTAAAAGAGATTTTCAATATGGTCAAACAGTTGAAATGGATGAAGGCATTTTACTGGATTTTGATATCGATAACGTTCCAACAGCATTAGAGCTGCTTAATGCTTCAGAAAAATTGAGTGTTCCTAAAGAAAGCTTTGAAAAAATGCATTGCTTTAATATGAAAGTTTGTGTTGATAAAGACTCCATTCTAATGTGTGCAATATTTGGATTTATGATTCCAAATAAAGATGATGAATATGAATTAAATTACTTCATTGAAAATAACTTTGATTTTGTTCCCACTGAAACTGAATTGGTGATAGCTTAATCCGGATTTTTATTTCTTAAAATTGTTGTAGGTGATTTTCATTAGTGAAGAGGATGACTTAAGAAGGATTGAGGAGCACAATCAAAAATCAGTGGAAGAGCTGGTTGAAAACTTTGCTTATGTCTATGTCTATTTAGCTGATGGAAGATCATATGCTCTGACCAAGGAAAGCAAGTTTGAATTCAAGGATGGGAAATTCCATATTTATGATAAGGATATTGAAGTTGATATAGTTGATATTGAATTGATTGAATTTTCAGATTAGTTTTTTCACTTTTTTATATTTTTTAATTTTTTTGCAAATGAAATAATAATATTTTTTGAGGATAATCATGTCAGATAGAGATTTCAATAAGGATGGGCAGACTTATTTTGAATTGAAAGAATACGAAAAGGCTATTGAATGCTTTGGAAAAGCCATAGGAATCAATCCAGAAGATGAGGTGGCTTGGTTCAATATGGGATTTGCCTATTTTAAACTGAAGGATTACAATAAATCAATCGATTCATTTGAGAAAGCTATTTCCATTTTTGATATTATTCTAAATGAAAATCCTAATGATGATATGGCTAAAGAGGGTAGGTCTTTAGCAGAGCATATGATTAAGCAAATTTCCTCAAAAGAAGAGAAAAAGCATGAGTATGTCAATATTGTAGGTATTGTTACAAAAGTTCGTGACCCTATGGAACTTAAGGAGTCAGAATACCTTCAAATCATTGAACTAAGTGATTCATCATCCGCAATTAGGGTAATTCTCTGGAATGAAAACACTGGATTGAACATAAACAAAGGAGATATAATCGGAATACAAAACGGCTTTGCTGAATATGACAGTCAAGAGTCAGTGGGATACAGAATCAATACAGATGAAACCTCAAAAATAGTTATCAATCCTAAACTGGAAGAGGGATTGGTTCAGTTCTTAAAGGAATCTGTTGACATTTCATTGACTGATATTAAGGATATTGGCGAAGATTCAACTGAAATAGATATCCTGGCTAGAGTTATCACATTGTTTGAAACTTATTCTTTCAAGACAAGGGAGGGTTCTGGGATTGTTTCATCAGCTATTCTTGCAGACAATACTGGGACCATTAAAGCCTTCTTTTGGAGAGAGAAAGCTCAAGTTCCAATCATATCAAAAGCATATAAGATTGAAAATGCAAGAGCAAGACAAACCGATGAGGGTATGGAACTTCATATAGGTCAAGGTTCAAGGATGATTGTTGAGGATAACTTGTCCATTGAAGAAAGAGATAGTTTAAAATCATTTGAGGAATTGGAAAGTCTTTTGTATGAATTAAAAAGGATAAGGGACTTGAAAGAGGGGGATATGAATATCAAGGTCATAGGAAAAATAATTGATGTTCAAGACACTTTTGATTTTGAGGAAAACGGAACCAAATTTTTAGTTAGAGTTATTGATATGGAAGATGATACAGGTTCCATAAAAGTTAATTTATGGGATGAAATGGCTGACTCCATATACTACAAGGGAGACTTTATCAAGATTCAGAACCCCTCAGTTGTTTATAATAAAAATACGTGCAATATGGAGTTAAGTGTGGGGGATAATTGTAATATAATTGATGCTTCCTTTGAGGAGATTGATAGCATTTCCAATTAGGTTAAACTTTTTATTTTTCATTTCCACTATTTTAATTAATTTTCAAAATCTATTCTTGAATAATTTTGTGATTATTTTTAAAAATCATTGTTTATTATTGTAATATTCAAGTTTTATTCATTATGATTCTATTATTTCATTCAGTTTTTTCACTATTTAACAGTTTAAAGTATCAAAATATAAATATTAAAATCAACATACCTATGTTTACAGAAAGGAGTTGTTTTTAATGAAAAAACAAAATATATTTGCTTTGATATTATTAACAATCGTTCTTTTAGCTGTAGTTGCTGTTAGTGGATGCATTGGAGGATCCGATGATGATTCTGCTAACGATGCATCTGGAGATTCCGATGATTCAAGTGATTCTGTAGATCAGGATGATGATGACAAGGATGACAACGATAAGGACGATAAAGACGACAAAGATGATAAAGACGATAAAGATGATGATAACGATTGAATGCTCTAGTTTCCAATCGAATCAAGATTCGGGCAAGCGATATTCCAGGAATTGGAATAATGACTTAAGTCTAGAACTCTTTTTTCTTTAAATTGCTTGTCAAGTTTATCAAATGAAATTTTACTATTTTTTTATTTTTATTCTTAAACTTATTTTTTTATGTGTAATTAAAAAACATTTTAAAAAATATTATAAACTACAAAAATATATATTATTATAACTAAGTTTTAGGAGAGAAAATAATGAATAAAAGAACAATTCTTATTTTACTCGTTTTAGCTATTGCAGTTTTGGGATTCACCATGGGTCCTGCTTGTGCTGCTACAACAACCATTAAAATGGGTAAACATAAAGATGTTGGCAGTAAGGATAGGATCTTGACTTTCTATCAGCCAAAAGATGCGCAAAACGCTAAAGGGGTATATGCAGCTATCTTTTACCATGATAAGAAAAAAGGGGATGACTTCAGACCTCACACTTATGTATTTAGAAAGATGACTGTTTACTACAAAAACAAAAAAGGAAAAGTGATTACAAGAACAGTTAAGCCAAGCAATATCAGTGGGCTTATGTTGCTTTCCACTCCAAAGTTAAGTGGTTACACTCCTTACAAGTCTAAAATTACATACACTAAAATGACTAAAAAAGAGAAAAGGGTTATCATGAATCCTCTTTTCTAATTCATTTTTTTTAAATTTTTTATCTTTTACCAATTCTTATTTTTATTTTAATTTTTTCATTTATTTCAATAGTCTTTTCATAGAATATATTTTTATATCTACATTATAATTTAGGCATACCTAAACTTTATATACTACAAAATTAAATACTTAAACATATAATTTTTGAGGTTAAAACCATGAATTTAGAAGGTGTAGAAAAAACCATGCTTTTGACTTTATACACTAAAGCAAAGCATTCCCAACAGAAAAATCACAAATTTTTTGACTTTAAGGCAATAGATGTCATTTCTGAAATCGATTATGACTTTTCCATAGCTGATAAGGACTATCAAATGCAATGGGGAGTTATTTCAAGAACTATCGTCTTGGATGATATGGTTTCAAAGTATATCCGTTCACATCCAAGATGCACAATAGTGAATATTGCTTCTGGAATGGACACCAGATACAATCGATTGGACAATGGAATAATCAAATGGTATAATGTTGATTTGGAAAATTCAGCTAAGTTCAGATTGAACTATATCAAAGATAGCAATAGGGTAAAGACATTGGCATATTCAGCAATGGATCCCTCATGGGTAAGTGAAATAGATGCAGATGGTGACGTACTGTTCATCATTGAAGGATTGTCAATGTATCTTACTGAAGAAGACAACAAAAGGATACTGGATATAATTGATGAAAATTTCAAGTCATGCACTATATTCACTGAAATAATGCCTCCGGTCTCCGTAAAGAATGTTAAGGAGAAATCAGTTGAGGAAATGGATGCAAAATTCATTTGGGGAGTTCAGAATGGGTTTGAGCTTTTAAAATTGAATTCCAACTTCAAATGGATAAAGGATGTGAACCTGTTTGACGGAATGAATGTATACAAGCCATTCACCAAAATATTCACTTGGATTCCATTTATTAGAAACAGAATGGACTATATTGCTGTTTTGGAAAAATAATTTCAAAATGGCATTTTATTCCTTATTTGAAAAAGAGTTAAAAATTAAAAAATTGAGTATAAGTAAAAGTTAGAATTAAAAATAAAAATGAAGATAATAAAAAAAATTAAATGGCTAAATGATTAATTTATTCATTAATCCATGATTTCACAGCTTCTTTTGCATCATATACGCTTGCACCAGGAATTGATAATCCTTTTTTGATTATAGCTCCTGCACACAATTTATTCAAGTCTTTTTCTGATGATCCGAAACCGGAACCTTCATGGGTTACAAAAGGCTTAACTGTTTTTCCTGTAAAGTCCAATTGTTCCAATTGGGTAAACATTGGCATTGGCATAGTTCCCCACCAGTTTGGAAAACCGATATAGATTGTGTCATAAGCATCAATATTATCTAATGTTTCTTTTATTTCAGGTCTTGCATCTGATTGCTGTTCCTTTTTAGCAACATCAATGCATTTCATGTAATCATCAGGATATTCGACTGTAGGTTCAACTTTGAATAAGTCTGCATTATCCAATTCCTGAATGTATTCTGCAATCACTTCTGTGTTTCCTTTTTCAATGTTTTTAAGTTCTCCTCCAAAGTAGTTTTCACCACTTCTTGAAAAATAAATTACAATACTTGACATATGAATCTCCATTTTAATTTTCAACAATTAATTAATAATTTAATAAAAACAATTGTTAAATTTTCTGTTTTGATTTCAATTTTTCTATTTTTAGATTTCTAAATTATATATTATAAACAAAACTTTTTTATAGTAAGGCAAACCTATCTATAACTATATGGATAATTTAATATTAATTAAATATATTTAATTTTTATTATGAATTCTTAAAATTAATTCTTATAATTACAATAAATTATCTAATTTAAAAATAACATTGATTAAAATTAAGGAGATTATTATGGCACAAATTAATCAACCTATGTATATTTTACGTGATGATACTGAAAGATTTCAAGGAAATCAAGCTTTAAGAATGAATATTTTTGCAAGCCAACTATTAGCAAGCATTGTTAGAACCACTCTTGGTCCAAAAGGAATGGACAAAATGTTAGTGGATAAGAAAATGGGTGATGTGGTTGTAACCAACGATGGAGCAACTATCTTACAGGAAATGGATATTGCACACCCTGCAGCAAAAATGCTTGTTGAAATTGCAAGAAAACAAGAGAATGTAGTTGGAGACGGAACCACTACAGTTGTAATCATTGCTGGCGAATTGCTTAAGAAAGCAATGGAATTATATGAAGATGGAATTGCAATCCCAACCATTCTCATTGGATACAGATTAGCAGTTGCAAAAGCAATGGAAATCTTGTACAGCATTTCTACCGATGCAAGAGACCCAGACACCTTATTCGGTATTGCAAAAACCGCAATGACAGGTAAAGGTTCAGATTATGCTAAAGATGAACTAGCAGACTTGCTTGTTCAAGCTGCACTCAAAGTTGAAGAAGGAGAAAAGTTAGACAAATCACTCATCAAAATTCACAGAATCAATGGTGGAAGTGTAGAGGACTCCTTAATTGTTGACGGTATCTACATTGACCAAGGCAGAGCTAATGAAGCTATGCCTGAAGAAATGCGTGATTGTAAAATCGCTTTAATGAAATATCCTTTAGAATTGAAAGATTTGGAAAACGCTAAAGTTGACTTCACTGATCCATTGCAAATGCAAGCTTTCCTTGACAGTGAACAGGAAACCCTTAAGGAAATTGCAGATAAGATCATTGATTCCGGATGTAATGTATTGTTCTGTCAAAAAGGTATTGATGATGTAGTACAACATCACTTATCCAAAGCTGGAATTATGGCTTTCAAAAGAGTTAAAAACACTGACGTAAAAAGAATCATGAAAGCAACCGGCGCTGAACTCATTACCAATATTGAAGACTTGACTCCTGACGTATTAGGTAAGGCAGGTTACATACACCAAGAAAAGGTCTTTGACCAAATCATTACCTTCATTGAAGAATGTGAAGACCCTAAAGCAAGTTCCATTTTAATCCGTGGAAGTACCAGACACGTTTCCTCTGAAATTGAAAGAGCTATGGAAGATGCATTAGGTGTAGTTGCAGCTACTGTTGAAGACGGAAAAGTCGTATACGGTGGAGGGGCTCCTGAGATTGAAATTGCAAGACAATTGAAAGCTTATGCTAACACAATCAGCGGAAGAGAGCAAGTTGCTGTAAATGCATTTGCTGACGCTTTGGAAATTGTACCAAGAACCTTATCTGAAAATGCAGGTTTAAACACCATTGACTTATTAGTTGAACTCAGAGCAGCTCATGAAGATAACATCAATATGGGATTGGATGTATTTGAAGGTAAAGTTGTAGACATGAAAGAAGCAGGTGTTGTTGAACCTCAAAGAGTCAAGAAGCAAGCTATTCAAGCAGCTCAAGAAGCTTGTGAAATGATCTTGCGTATTGACGACTTGGTTGCAGCAGCTGGTGCACTTCAAAAAGTCGACCCAGATGAAAACTTAGACCATAGTGGTATGCCTCCTGCACCTGGTATGGGTGGAATGGGCGGAATGCCTCCTATGATGTAGCCCACTTTTTCCGTTGCCTTCGGCAACGCAAAACCTGGACTAAAATTTTTTCTAGTTGTTGGGAGTAAAATCTCAACTTTTTTTACTATTTTTTAAAAATTTTCTTTATTTTCCTATTCTGTTCTTAAATAGTTCTTTTTTGAATATTACTTAATTAAAATTGCTTATTTGTCTAAAATCTACTTTTTAAGAAGTATTTTTTTAATTTAACACTTATATTAATATTATTTTAAAAATCATAATATCATTTTCTTTTATATCAAATATGTTTAATAGTTTGTAATTCTTTTTTAAGTTAAATAAAGGTGATTATTTTATTTTCCATTTATTTAAGTAATATTATTTCAAATTTAATTAAAATAAGTAATTTTAAGTATTTATTCATTATTTAAAGACTTATCAAGTATTTTTTAATTTTTTTAATTTTAATCATTTATTTTAGCTTATAAGTAATTGATTATTCTTTATATTGGTATCAAATAGTTTACTATATTTGAATAATAGAATAAAATGAAATATATTTTTATTTTGAACTATAAGCTATGTAAAATCCTTGTTTTGAATGATTTTTTTTAGTAAGATTTATATAATAAAAGATTAAAAGTAAATATTAATCTAATTTGATTTTTTTGTTTTTAAAGCAAAATTGTCAAGTTAAGAAATGTTTAGGGTGGTCTTTATTGTTTACTTGAAAAAGTTAAATGATAAACATTGAGTTTGGGAAAAATAAATATTTTTCCACTATATTTTTTAAAAATTCAATGTGAAAATTATACTTGTAAAAATATAATTTTAGGATTGCTCTAAAGTGTGAGGTGAAATGATTTCAAGTAAGAATCTCACATTGCTTTTAGCAGTTTTGATTATGGGATTTTGTTTGATCTCATCAGTTTCTGCTATGGATATTGATGATTCTGCATCTGTATCCGATTCAGATGAATTATCCGATTCTAGTGTCTCACTTAAGGCTGATGAAAATAGTGTCAGTGATTCCAATCTAAATAGTGTGGAATCAGATGCTGGTTCAAGCAATGTAAATTCAGAAAATGAAGTTTTAAGTACTGATAATACTGTAGAAGATTCTGATTTGGAATATGATTCAAGCATTAAGAGTGGCAATAACCTCTTAGGTGCATCTTCCCAATCTGACAGTGATGTTTTGCAGGCTACTGCAAAAACAAAAACAACTCTCAAGGGAAGTTCAAGTACCGTTTACAGAGGCAACTCATATACACTTACCTTAACTGACAATAAAGGCAAAGTCTTGTCTGGTCAAAAAGTCAGTTACAAGGTTAACGGAAAAACCTATACATTGACAACAGATTCAAAAGGTTCAACTTACCTTCAAATCAATTTAAAGGAAGGCAAATACACCATGGTCTGTTCCTATGGAGGGTCAAGCGCTTACGCTTCCTCAAGTTTTTCTGTAACCCTTTCCGTATTGAAGAATCCTAACGCTTTCTCTATAAAGGAAATCGAGGATGCAGCTACAAATGTAAAGAATTATGTTGCAAAGAACAAGAAATTGCCAAGCACTGTTAAAGTAGGAAGCAAAACTCTTAAGATATCTGAGTTCAGCTATCTTGCTTCAAAGGCGATATCCAACCTTAATTCAAATAAGAAGGGAGATATTCTATTAGTGTCTGGAATTTCAAATAGAAACTCTTCTGCACATTCATTTAAATCTACTGTATATAAAGCTCAGTATTTGGATTTAGCTAAAAAGACAATTTCAAGAATTGAATCTAAAAAGGCACCTTCTACTTACTGGTCTGTTAAGGACAGCAATGGTAAGGTTATCGGTAAGGCAAATTTCAATTTGTACACATATTGCTTTGCTAAGATTTTAGATTTCCATAAGTCTAAGAATTACTTGCCGAATTACTGTA
>NZ_CALDKF010000004.1 GCF_937898925.1 uncultured Methanobrevibacter sp. | reverse complement strand
GAAGGTCGGCGATGTGATCACCGCTGCCGGTATCATCAAGAACTACAAGGGCACCATCGAGTTCGATCAGGGCTGCGTCCTGGTTCCCAACGATGCTTACCACTCCGTGAAGAACGCTCTGTCCGGCTACAAGCTGCAGGACGGCGATTTGCTGATGTGTCCCTTGTCACAATAGCTGTGCAAGCTGAATTAAGTGTACCGAAACCAAGCGCTGCACAAACTGCACAAATGAAAACTGTTATTGCAGAAGGAATCCAAGCGATTAGAAAGAGCCCGATGGCTTGTGCAATGATTCCAGTGAAACAGACAATCTTATCACCATAATTATCCTGAATTCTTCCTGCAATAGGTCTTGAAGCCACAAGAACAATTGAATAGATAATAAAGAATAGGGAAAATGCACCTACCAAATCAACTTCAACAGCATACAATCTGTAAAATGACAATATGGAAACATATCCAAGGCTTGTAAGTCCTGTAAATAAGGAAACAGGTATAGCCGGAACTTCAAATATCTTATCTATAACTCCTCTGATTCTTCCTTTTTCTTCTAAAATAGCATTATTAGGAGTTTTATCTCTGTACATACTATTTTCTATCTCACTATTATGCTTAATTTCATATTTGCTTATATCCAAAAGAAGTATGCATAACAATCCAAGAAAAGCAAAGGCGGTTGCAAGAGAGAATGAACCAAAAGAGCCCCAATTGTCATAGAAAAATCCTGAAATGTAAGGGCCTAGTCCAACAGCAATTGTAGTTCCAAGCATAAAGTATCCAAATGCCTCTCCAAAGCGTTTCTTAGGCAATATTGCACTTGCTATAGTAACAATAGCATTTGCAGAAGCACCAAATCCAAGCCCATGAATGAATCTTACAATCAAAAGCAAGCTTACATTATTTGCAAAAAAGTAGAAAATGCATGCTAAAAAGTGAATGCTTAAGAAAATAATGGCTAATTTCTTCCAATCCCTTCTCTCAAGTGCATTTGCAGAGTAAATTCTTGAACAAAGTCCTCCAAAGATGTATATTCCAGATACAAGTCCTGCTATAGTTGCACTTGTACCCATAGATGTGGCATACTCAGTAACTGTAGACATCAATGCATACATTACAAGAGCTGAAAATAGCAATGCACCGAAGATTAAAAAGAAGTCTATTGTAAATATCTTATCCTCGTTTTGATTGGAAGTTTTTATAGCGTTCATTAAATATTATTTATATTTTTATTTATTTAAAACTTTTAATTATCTTTTAAAAAAAATTTAAATTAAAAATTAATTTCATAAAAATCCTTTATTTAATTATTTTTTAATTAAATAATTATAATATTATATTTAAAGTGTAAATTATACCTTAAATGAAAAATTAACATCGTATAGAAGATTAATTAAATATATAAACGAAAAATCATAATATTAACTTATGGATTATATTTATATTGATGAAAGCGGGGATCTAGGGAAAGATTCAAAGTATTTTATTATTTCTGCAATAATTTCATCCAATAAAACCGATTTAGAAAGGATAATTAATAAAATTAATAGAATATTTAAAAAACAACTACGTAATTCTAATGAAATTAAAGGAAATAATACACCTAATTATATTATTAAAAAAATTTTAAAAAGACTTGAAAATATTGACTATGAAGCCGTGATAATAGTATTTAATAAAGAAAATAAAGATAAAATTAAATATTCAAATAATAATGAATTATATGATATAATTGCATCAGAATTGGCTAAAATGATTACTATTAAGCAAAAGACCAGCATTATAATCGATAAATCAAAAACTAAACATAGTGATATTAAACTTTTTGACAAGTATTTTATTGAAAATTTAAATAATAACTTAAATTTTCCTATTGAAATTTCTCATCTTTCATCAACTAATTCAAAAGGATTACAAATTATTGATATAATTTCATGGTCTTATTTTCAAAATTATGAAAAAAACAATGAAGAATTTATAAAATTAATTAAAAATAGTAATGTGAAAATTTTATTTGAAAGATAAAAATAAAAGAAAAGAAGAACCTATAGGGAATTTACTCGCCCCAATTGGGACAATCCCTAATAGGGATACGTTTACCTTTCAAATCTTATAAAATATTATTTGTACTTCATTACTTAAATATTTTATTTTCTATTAAATTAAAAAGACTAACTTTCATCTTCTCTTGGGCTTAATCTAGTTAAAATGATACTGAATGCTAAAACAGACACCATAATGATTAAATCAATAATCAACTCGAATGTTGCTGCATTCATAAAGAGTTCATACATACCGTAAATCCACATTGCAAAGAGTACAATTGGCAATAGGTACTTGATTACGAATTTCCATAATTTACCTACTTTTAAGTGTCCATTCTCATTCAATATAGGAACCAAATCATCAAGCTTATAGAACCAAGCGAATATGACACATTGGACTCCAATCAATAACAAGATACCGAACTGGTTAACAAATGAGTCAATGATTCCAACCAGATAACTGCTGATTCCAGTAGTGAGCAGCACTGAAAATGCACATCCGATTATTGATAGAATACCTGCAGTTTTTCTTCTGCCTAAGTTAAATTTAGCACTTGTGGATGAAAGCATTGGTTCAAAGAACCCTAATGCAGAGGTTATTCCTGCAAATAGAATAGCCAAGAACAGCAACGGTGCTAAAATCCTACCTATTGGACCCATGATATTAAAGATCATTGGGAAAACAATGAATACAAGACCTGTACCTTCAGTCACCAATTTGGTCATTGCCATACCTGAATGAAGGGACATGTAACCAAGGATTGAAAATACACCAAATGCAGTGAATATTTCAAACAAGGAGTTTGAAGCAACTACAATAAGCACATTATCGGTTAATTTGGAAGCCTTCGGCAAGTAGCTTGCATAAGTCAAGGCAATTGCCTGACCCATACTTAAGGAAAAAATGATTTGAGCGAATGCAGCTAGCCAAATATTGATATCCAAAAGCATAGACCATCTTGGCCTTAAGAGAGCATCAACACCAATCATATGCCCTGGTAAAGTCAATGCATAAACAACAATGATTGCCATTATGACAAATAATGCTGGAATCAATACTTTTGAAACCTTACCGATACCTTCGTCAACATTCTTATGGGAAATGTACCATAAAACTATCCACATCAAGATTACACAAATGGTTGTAGGGACAAGCAAGAATCCTGCACTAGCCAAATCGGAACTTCCACCAACAGTGGTTGTGAAGTAAGCCGCTGTATCAGCACCCCAACTGAATGTGAAACTGCTTAGAAGATATACCATATCCCAACTCAGAATAACCATATAATAAATTGTAACTATAAATACAAAAAGAACAAGCGCCCAAGCTATATACTCAAACCGCTCATTGATATCCTTTAAAATCTTCGAAAAGGATTCCTTAAAACTGAATCCCACACCATATTCAAGTATTAAAAAAGGGATTCCCATAATTGCTATGGCAGTAAAATAAGGAATAAAGAATGATCCTCCACCGTTGGAATACAATACATAACTGAATCTCCAAATGTTTCCTAGACCAACGGCAGCTCCAATCATAGCAAATATAAATGATAGGGAACTATCCCACTCTAATTTTTCACTCATGATATTAAATCCTAAAATCAATTATTAATATTTTTATTAATATAAATATAAAAACTTAACTTTATTATTTATTGAATTAAGATAAAATGAGAAAAATAGATAAAAATTTTTAAAATTAAAAAATAAATGAATAAAAAAAGTTAAAAATAAAAAAGAATTTACTCCCACTTGAGGAAAGAATTTTGGTCCAGGTTTTGAGCTTTAGCTCAAAAGCTGGGATTAGTAATTTGAAATAAGATGTGATATCCTATCTGTTGTAATAAGACCTTTTAAGTCATCTCCATCAACAACTGGCAAGCAGGATATATTGTATTTTTTCATCAATCTTGCGATATCCTCAATCTCATCAGTTGATTTACAGGTTCTGACATCTTTAGTCATTACTTCCCTTAATTCACTACAGTCCTCTACAATTGATTTGGACAAGTCCCATGCAGTAACGATTCCTGCTAAAGTCTTATCATCATTGACAACAGGCAAATGAGTGATCTCATTGTCAAACATGATAATTGCAGCTTCCTTAACGGTTGAATCAATGCAAATTGTAGGAACTTCTGTTTTCATAACATCTCCAACATGATGTTCAGATAGGAAATTAGATAAAAGGAAGTTCATTTGACCGTTTTCAAGCAAGAATGCATCGTGACCATAGTCAGACTTGACTTCATTATAGATTACATCAACATCATTGGTTTGAAGTGCAGCCAATAGGTCTTTAGATTGGTCTACTGGGTAAAGCCAGTCTGAATCAACAGCAATGACTTGTATTTTAGCCTCAACATCCTTTAAACCTTCAGCTAAGTTACCTTCAACTGCCAAATCGAAGTAATCCACTGCTTTTGTAATGTATAAATAGGAATTAGCATCAAAGCGCCTTACAAAAGTCTCACCTTGGTGGTGCAAGTAGCTTTCAACCTCAAAATCGACTGTGAAGTCATAACTGAGTTCTGTCTTGTCCTGCAAGTCTCTTCCAAATTTCTGATACATTGAAGCATCAGAGAGATAAGTGATGTGTCCTATCATACGTGCTACTGCAAGACCAGATCTTGGAGCATATTCCTGATCATAGTAGTTTCCCCTATTCCAGTTATTGTCTAGAATAATGGATTGCCTACCTACCTCATTAAAAGCAATTTGTTGAGGGGAAGACCTTGCAGTTGTAGCAATTATACTTGCCTTTTTCATCATATTAGGATAGGAAACAGTCCATTGCAATGCCTGCATTCCACCCATAGAACCTCCAATAACAGCATATAACTTGTCTATGCCCAAATATTCTATAAGCTTTTTCTGTGCATGAACCATATCCTCAATGGTGATTATCGGGAAATCAAGAGCATATTTCTTTCCAGTTTCTGGATTGATTGATGCTGGACCGGTTGAACCTTTACATCCCCCTAACACATTTGAACAGATTACAAAGTATTTATCTGTATCCAATGCCTTTCCAGGACCTATAACCATCTCCCACCATCCTGGCTTCTCATTCTTGTTGCCAGTATACTTACCTGCAGCATGTGCATCCCCAGTAAGTGCATGGCAGACTAAAATAGCATTTGATTTAGCGGAATTCAATTCACCATAAGTTTCATAAGCAAGTTCCACATTGCTAAGGGTCTTGCCAGAGCTTAACTTCAAATCCTCTTCAATAGAGAAGTATTTTGTTATAACTCTACCAACAGTATTTTGTTTCATTTTCAATTACCTTAAATTTAAGAATACTGAATTTTAAATAATTCAGCATACTATTCAACAGCTAGCTAGTATTTATTAATTGAATTAATATTATTTCAGTTTTGTATAGTTAGTTAATAAGAACTGAATCTTTCTTAATGTATATAAGTATTACGCATTATTTATATATATCCTAATACTATTTATATTTACTTATAAATGTATTATATAGAAAATAGCAAATATTAATAAATATAACCCATATATAATCATTTAATAATAAAAATTAGGAATTATCTCATGACTAAGGAAAATCCAATTGAATTTAACAATACTGATTTATTGATTGAATTATATGAGCTTTTGTTCAATGATGCAATAACCGTTGAAACAAGCAAAATCGTATCTAAAATTATCATGGATCTAATAGATAATCATGAAATAGATGAAGAGAAGGTTATAAATCACTTCAATGAGAAGAATCCTGAAAACATAAAATTCGATTTGAAAGAGGATTTAGAAACAATTTATGACATTTGTCTTGAGATATATGAAGAGGAATAGTTGATTTTCTTAATTATTCTTAAAATCTATTTTTCATAGAACAACTATTCTTAGAATAACAATTCAACTTAATTATTATTTTCCAATGTGTAGCTTATCAATAGCTTCACTAGCAGCCAATTGCTCTGCCTCTTTTTTGCTTTTTCCAACACCATGACCATAATCAACCCCATCAATCAAGATTCTCATTACAAAGGTCTTATCATGAGGAGCACCATGCTCTTCTAGCAATTCATAGCAAACCTTGACGCTTTTAGCATCCCCATATTCCTTGATTGTAGACTTATAATCATAGAAAAAGACTGTTTTTGCTTCAATGTAGGGGAAGACTGTTTTTTCGAGAAACTCTTTAGCCTTTTCTATGCCTTGATCAAGATAAATCGCTCCTAAAAAAGACTCAAAGACATCTGCAGTGATTGAGATTACCTCATTATCAGTAAGTGCATTGTCTTCCAAGTTTAACCTAATGCATTTATCCAAGTTATTCTCATGGGAATATACAATCAAAGCATTCTGACAGACATAATTAGCTCGAAGCTTAGTCAATTTTCCTTCACTGAACTTAGGATGCATATTCTGGAGGAATTCTGAAGTGAGCATATTCAAAACGGAATCCCCAAGAAACTCTAATCTTTCATAATCATAATCCAAGTTATATTTAGCGCTGTATGAAGAATGAGTAAAAGCTACCTCATATAACTCTTCGTTATTTGGTACAATATCAAACTTTTCCAATAATTTCATTTAATTCACTCAAGTGTTAATTTATCCATATATAGCTTTAAAAATAGTTTTTAGTGAATTTAAGATGAATTATTATAATAATTTAATATTACCATATTAGAAATTCAATATTAATATTAAATTATCATAATCACACTATACACATGTTAAAAAACTATACTTAGTTTAATGTTTGTTAAACATAGTATATAAAATATCCTTTTTTTATAAGCATTATAAAAAATATTAGTTTTCAAATGCTCTCGAATAATCCATTTATAAATAAAATTATAAAATATAATTCAACAAGCATAAAAACACATTTTTTTTAAATTATATTAAATTGCTGAAAATCAGGTTTAAGCTTCGGCTTAAAGATTTAAATCAGAATTTAAAGGATATTAAAGAATTATTTTTTATGCTTTTTTAAAATAATATATTTTTAATCCCTTATTAAAGGAACAAGGCAAAATTATAGCTAATCTTGTATTAATATAATTTTTATCTTGGATTTTACTAAAATTAAAAGACATATTATTAATAAATGAAAATGAATTAAATTTAACTGATTAACTTGGAGAATAAAAATGCTTCTTAATTGGTGTGAAGAGATAACAAATATTGATCCTTCAATAAACTTTAGAGCTACTGGTGGATGGGTTAAAACCGTTACTGGATTAGACAAAAGCGTGTTGAATGGATTTTCACTCGTTGGTGAATTTGTTAAGGCAGGAGACTATAAAACTGAGTTTTCTGATGGATTATATCTTGACTGCAATAAGGAAGGAAAGAAATCCAATCCCAAACAGGACTTTAGGTTATTCAGACTGAAAAACGGCAAATTGACACTAATCGACCAGGTTTACAATGGCAAGAAAAACTGGGCTGTTGAGCTATGGGACAGTGTGAGTGAAGAGATAGATCCAAACTACCAAGAAAATGAAGTTGATAAGATAATGACCATTATTCTAGATAAAACAGGAAAAAATGTGAAATTATTGAAAAAGCTTCAAAATGAGTTAGATCAGGTTATTGCTGATTTTCAATAAACAATAAAAACTACTTTTTTTCAATATTTAAAAAAAAAACACTTATTTCATTGATTAAAATATAATCTACTTATTTTCATAAAATAATAAAAAAATAATTTAAAATACCTAAAATAGACTATATGAAATAAAAATAATAAAAAATAGTAAGTGTTTTGAGATAATTAGCTTTAAGAAAAAAGTTTTGATCAAACTTTTTTAAAAGTTTGATTTGGATAATTCGCTTTTATTATCTCAAATAAATTTTATAAAGTTAAATAGCTATGGCAAACCTATACTAATCTTTGACGAGTGGTAGGTTTTTTGTTTTGCCAACTGTATCTTCTTATTTTACTGGATTTACCGAATCCACAAGAAGCACAAACTTTCTTACGTACGTGGTATGAGTTTTTACCACATCTTCTACATCTAATATGGGTCTTTTTATTCTTTTTACCCATTGATGGAGTTCCTTTCACTTCTATCTCCTCCTAAATCAATCATAAACAATAATAATAAATTTCACAGCAGACTATATGAAATAGTCTATAGAATTGTCTTATCTAAAATAAGAACATAAAATAGATAATTAATTAAATTAATTTATAAAACAAACTAATTTAACTAATAAATAATTAATTCAATAATCTTTATTGAGTAGAACAAAGAAAAACTTATAGAAAAAATAAGAAACTAAGTTTCTATGGAGAAATGTATACAATATTGTCTCCTCTAATGAGAACAGTACCTAATCTTCTCATTATTTCTCCTTTTTCTAATTCTTCAGCATCATTAAGAACTAAGTTCATGTGTAAGTCGAAACTTTTTAAGATACCTCTGAATTCTCTTTCTCCTTTGAGTTTAATCAAAACTGGAGAATTTACTGCTTTTCCTAATGCGTCAAGTGGTCTTTGAACATTTTGTTGTCCGCTCATGATTATCACCTATACTATATTAAATATGTTTGTATAATATATAAACTTAACTATTTTTCTAATCCAAATAGGATAATTAAGCCTCTTTTTAAAACAAATATCAATTAAGAATATTTATTTTAAAGTATTATACCAGTAGTTAAGGAATTTTTTAGAAAAAATAAAAGACAATATGTTTTAGACACAAAATCTCTATTATTAGAATTTTTCTAAAAATTAATAAATTAATAAGATCAACTATAAAATTAAAAAACCAAAATTATCTTAAAAATTATTAAAAATTATTAAATTCCAATAAGATTTGAAAATAATCAATAATAATATAGCTAAACCTAATTAATATTATTATAATATATATTTTATATAGTATATAAAGGTTTGTACCTAAATAGGCTAAATAGCTAATATCTATCCCTATTTTCAAATGAAAATAAATAAAATTATCCAATATAGAAAAAAGAATAATAAATTATTATTAAAATAAGAAAAGAATGAAAAATAAGAAAATAAAAAGAAAATACAGAAAAGATAAGAAAAATTATAAGATATCCTTTATGTCAAGAACAGGAGTTCCATTCAACATGTCAACCCCTTTGAACTTTATTACGTTTCCTTCAATTTCTGTTATCTTTATTGTAGATACACCAATAGGATTTGGCCTGTTTGGAGCATGAGTTGAAAACAATCCTTTAATAGGCCCATTTCCCATAAAAGGAACCCTTTGCTTAAATCCTTCTGACTTATGGAAATAGAATAAAACCAAATACTCTTCACCGACTTCCATGCTGGACATGCTTTCAAGATACTCTTCATTGATGATCATTTCAGCTTCCACATCCCCGGATTCTCTAGTGGACTTAGGCATGTTCCTTACATCTTCATATGGAGACTTAATGTATCCAATCGGCTTAAAAATTATTTCTTCATCCATAGAACCATCCTCAAAATCAATAAATCAGTATCCGTAATGGGAATCCAATTGCTTTTCAACATCAAGCAATACAGAGTTAATAGCTAATTTTAGGAGTTCATTTCCATAAACTTCATCAACATAAACGCCGTTTTCTTCAACGTCCAATGCACCTTCTTCAATGTTAGGATCATTTTTCCTTGCTTGGCTAAACATGAATAGACCAACTTCACCATATTGGCTCAAATCAGTCTGGTTCTTGACTTCATCCTCATTGATGATGCCCAATACCTTTGCCATGGACAATTCACCAGAGCCTCCATGAGGCCCTTCAGATTCAATAATCTTGCTGTTTAGTGTAATCAAGAGTCCTGTTTGCTCTTCAATATCATATAATTTTGTAACAATAGGCAAATTGCCTCCATGCCCATTTACAATGACTACACTGCTGATTCCCAAAAATTTCTTTGCTGATTTCAATACATTGACAATTTCATCTGTCAAGTCATCTAGGGAAACATGTATTCCATGATTGATTTCCTTTATCTCATGAGCAGGATAAACGACTCCCAGGAACTTAGCTCCACTTTCTAAAGCAGCCTTAAAAGCAATGTATGATGCTATCTTTGCATCTGTATCAATAGGAAGCGCAGGACCATGATTTTCAAGATGAGACCCAAGTGCAATTATTCCTATTTTGTGAACATTAGGATTCTTAACGTTTCCAGCGTTTACTCTCAATTCAACCATATTATCACTTAAATAAATAAAATAAAATTAAATAGCTAAAGATAAAATCACATATAGTTAATATGAAACCAAATAGTGATTATTTAGGTTTTACACTTCCAAGTTCCAAATCGCATCTCCAACAAAATGGAGTGACTTGATAGCCTTTCCTTCTGAATTTTCAACCATTTCAGGACCAGTTATCAATGCGATTCCCATTGCTAAAGGCTTATTGTGTGTTTCCTCAACGATAATCACCACATCATCTTCCACAATGGATTCGTCTGCATCAACAATTCCAGGACTCATTACATCTGCACCTTTGGTAACAAACCTTACTGCACCCATATCCACTACAACTACCTTGCTGTCCAATTCGATATTCAATGCAGCCTTAAGTGTAGGGTATGGCTTGCCGTTAATCATAATGATGTAAGGCTCCCCATTTACTAAAATGAAGTCGTAATCCTCTGCTTCCAACATTTCAAGGGTGTCCTTGTTGTTGATGAAAGATCCGTAATCTCCAAGCTCTTCCTTAATGGCTTTCACTTTCTTTTTCTTTAGGAAATATCTTTTTTTTATTTTCAAAACCAGCACCTTAAATTTTTTAATTTTTATTCATTGATCAATAAAATCTTATGAATTATTTATGTGTTTTATTCTAATAATCTTTTGCTAAAAAAATGAAATAGTCAAATAGTTTACATAGTATAGTTTTTATATTTTAAATACAATATATTATAGTATTAAATTAATTTTAGATAAAAAAATCTTAAAAATCTTTAAATCTGAGCTTAAGCGATTTTGAAGAAGAACCAGAAATTATTTTAAATCTGAGCTTTAAGTGATTTGAAGAAGGATTAGAAATTTATTCTATTTTTCAATTTAATTAAAATTTATTAAACAATTTTGTGATTTTTTATGAGTGATAAAAACGAATGGGGCAGTAATCTATCATTTGTTTTGGCAATGGTAGGTTCTGCTGTAGGACTTGGAAATATATGGAGATACCCATACGTTTTATACAGCAATGGTGGAGGAGCATTCTACATTCCATATATCGTTGCTATATTGCTGATGGGAGTTCCATTTTTAATCTTGGAATATGGTGTCGGATATAATTTCAAATCATCCTTTCCAAAGGCTATTCGTAAAATACATGCAAATTATGAATTTTTAGGATGGATCTTGCCTATTTCCGTATTCATAATCATGGTCTATTATTCATGTATACTTGGATGGGATGGAATATATGTAATATTAAGCTTCTTTAAGGGATGGGGAGCAGACCCTAATACCTACTTTGCAACAACCTTGCTTCAATCTCAAGAAACCTTTAGTGGAATAACTAACTTCATTCCAGTCATTGCTACTGCAATGCTTGCAAGTTGGGCAATCATATGGTACATTTCCCACAAGGATCTTGAAGAGGGACTTGGAAAGGTAAGTAAAGTTCTTGTTCCTTTATTGTTTATAATCATGATTGTGATTGTAGCATTCTCCTTAACCTTACCTGGTGCAATGATAGGATTGAATGAGCTCTTTTCACCTGATTGGAGCTTGCTCTTGGACTTTGACATATGGATGGCAGCATTCGGTCAGATAATATTCTCATTAAGCCTGGGTATGAGTATTGCATTCACTTATGCAAGCTATACCGGAGAGGAAGGGGACTTGATTACAAACACATTGTCCATTGCATTTGCAAATTGCGCATTTGAAAACTTCTGTGCATTAGGAGTATTCTCAATCCTTGGATACATGTCACTTCAAAGCGGTACAGCAGTTGCAGACCTTGTAACCCAAGGTACAGGATTGGTATTTGTAGCTTATCCTACCGTATTGAATGTATTAGGCCAATATGCAATTATTATAGGTCCTTTGTTCTTCTTGACAGTTTACCTTGCAGGGCTTACAAGTATATTGTCCACTATCGAACCTTTGGCATTCAGTATTCAAAACAAGTTCACATGGTCCCGTAAGAAGACCATGACTGTCCTTTGTATAATAGGAGCTGCATTATCCATGATGTATGCAACCTCCTATGGTGGAACACTCCTTGGATACGTTGATGCATATATCAACCAAATAGCTATACTCTTCGGTGTATTGGTGGAATGTAACCTATTCGCATGGACTTTCAGTTGTGAAGAGCTTATTCCAACTTTAAATGCACGTAGTAGAACCATTAAATTAGGCAATTGGTGGGTTTATATAGTTAAATACATTTTACCATTGGTCATTGCAATCGTATGGATCGGTGGAGTATTGGACATTATAAACACCGGTTCAATGAGTGAATTGATCGTATTTGGTGTTCTTACTGTCATATTGCTTGCATTGACTTTCATATTTACCAAGATGCCTGCTACAAACGAAGACTGGGATAAGACTGAATATAGATTATAATTTATTTTAAATTATTTTCTATTTTCTTTTTTTATTTTTAAAAAAAAAGTAAGTTTATTAATTATTTTTTCTATTTTTATTTTTTTATTTTTTGTATTTTTATTTTATTATTTTAAAAAAAGATTTATTATTAATCTATTTTTTCCAAAAATCTGCTTCCTAAATGCTCTATTTTAACTGCACCCGCTAATTTTTCCTGAATGTTTTTAATCATATCCTCATTATTGGAAGCTACAAAATAAATGACATTGGCTTCATACTGCTTTTCAACAACAGACAAATTCTTTGCCCTGATCTCATTGTCAATTGTCTTTATATGCTGATATTCAAAGCTGAAACGGAATATTTCATACAATTCCATATCAACAATCTCGGCAATTGAAAGGGTTTCAAGAACTGACTTGCTGTAAGCACGAACCAAACCTCCTGCACCAAGCTTGATTCCACCGAAATACCTTGTTACAATAGCTACAATGTTTTCCATCTCATTTTTCTTTAATACATTAAGCATAGGCCTACCTGCAGTTCCGCCAGGCTCACCATCATCATCAAATCCTTCCCCATCGCTAACTACATATGCAGTGCAATTGTGTGTTGCATCCTTGTACTCTTCAGATATTTTATTTATGATCTCTTTCGCTTCCTTTTCATTCTGTGCAGGAATGAGTCGGCAAATGAATTGAGATTTCTTAATATCTATAGATGTTTGAAAGGGTTTAGCTATTGTTTTCATAGTATCGTTCAATATTTTTGATTATTAGAAAATGTTTTATATTAATTATTTTATATTAATAACATATACATTTATATGTTTAATTGATATAATATTAATTTTGATAAGATTTATAAGTAAAATTATTAAATCATCGAGGTGAAATCATGGAAGATAAGAAAGCAAAGTTTTTGGTATACATTGTTATAGCTTTTATTGCTTTTATTGCAAGTAGTGCAGTTTTTTCTATGACTGGCGGTCTTTCCGATTGGATTGCAACCAGCGATTACGATGAGGATAAAAACAACAATGGCTATTTAGACAGTTCAGAAAATGGAGGAGGATTATTCTCACTTTTCGATTCAAACGATAATGGCGATAATTACAACAGTTACAATGATGAAGGCAGTGACTGGTCTGAACTGATAGGCAAAGGAATGAACAAGATTTTCAATTCAGACAATTCCGGTTCAAGCTCAAGCTATTACTCAAGTTCAAGCTCTGATGACAATCCTGACCTTCTCGCAAGACTTTTAAGATTCTTTATAAGCAACGGATAATAAAAGAAAAACTTTAATTAATCCAATTCTCTTTTTTTCTATTTTTACTTTATTCACAATTCAAATTCTTAAAAATCCTAATTCTTGATTATTTTCCAGATTCAACTATTTTCATCAGTTTTTCTGAAACTTGAACTATATCTTTTTTCCCAAATGCCTTAGCAATTCTTCTAATTGCATCCAGATTCCTTACATAAGCATCAAGCCAGGAGAATATGTCTCCAGGATATGTTTGGATTTGATATTCCTTAAGAAGAGAATTTGAAATGTCAATTGGATCCTTTCCATTCAACCTTTGATTGATTATGTAATATGAAATTCCCCTTTGCAGGCATTCACAGAACGGCCTTTCATTGCAATCACATCTTAGGAAATCAATTTGAATCTTAAGCAAGGCATCCTGGAATTTCTTATCAATCTTTGAAATCGCTTCCCCAGAGAATATGATATCCACTGTGGATTCAGCAAATAACCTTGTAGAGAAGTTCATCTTCAATGCACTGATGATTTGCTTATGAACAACTGGAGCCAAATAAGCGTTTTCAAACAATTCCAAATCAAGAGCTATTGACTGAACTTTCAATAGGTCATTGGAATTGACTTCATCCTTAGACATCTTTTCATGAATGTCAGCAAAGATGTTTTCCTTAAACTTAAACTGTTTGACTGCTGCAGAATTATTATTTTTCCTGTTTTTAGACTTATTTGAAGTTTTCTTATTATAAATCACATCTGACTCATTAACCTTAGATTTATCTTTTTTAGAGGATTTATAATCATTCTTTTGATTGCCAATATTGGAATCATCATCAGAAGACTTATAATCCTTAGATTGATTCAATCCATTGAAATAATCAGCAATATTATCAATATACTTGCTGGTTTTGGATTCCTTTTTAGTCTCCTTTTTAGGAACTGGCTTTTCATCCACATCATCTTCAACAATGAACTTAATTCCAGAACTTTCATTTTCTTTAGATTCTTTAAGTTCTTTATGTTCTTTAAGTTCTTTAGGTTTATCTTCCTTAGGTTTAATGGATTTTTCCTTAATCTTATTCTCTTTAGACTTATGGGATTTATTCCTGTTCTTCTTATCTTTTTTAGACTTGTTTTTCTTCTTATTGTCCCTTTTGCCCTTCTTATCCTTCTTATCATTCTTGTCCTTTTTATCCTTTTCTTTTGTCTCTTTTTTATCTTCATTATCATTTTTAGAACTATTTTTAGCCTGTTTAGACTTGTCCTTTATCTTCTTGTTTTTCTTTAAGGCATTCTCATTACTTTCATCAATCTTTTCAGAAAGCAACCTTAGCTCTTTCAGATTAGTCTTAAAGAATGGCTTTTTATAATAATAGCTTAAGTAATTCGGATCATTGATTGAATCCTTGATGATTACACCATCATCAACAGATAAAAATGACATTGCAACTGCTCTACCGAAGCGAGTTGTATCTATAGTATCGTCTGCATGTATATTCACTGCATCTTTATCTTCAAGTTCATCAAGTGCTGTCATTATATCCATTGGAACTGGAATATTTTGATAGAATTCTTCAACATCCTTCACTTTCCTTAAGGACTTTGATGATATATCAGCAAGTATCTGTTCAAGTGATCCATCCTCTGTATAATCCACGAAAATATCCTCGACATCACTTTCAAGCAGATCAAGTGCAACTGCCTCTTCACTTTCATTGTCAAACTCACTTCCAATCTCTGGAACGAGATATATTACACCTCTGTCATGGTATGTTGGCCTACCAGCCCTACCTAACATCTGTGAAAACTCATTAGGAGTGATCCACTTGTTACCCATAAGCAATGATTCGAAAATAACTTGTGATGCTGGGAAGTCCACACCTGCTGCAAGCGCTGCAGTTGTAACAACTGCTGCAATCTTGCCTTTGGAAAAGTCCTTTTCAATTTTTTCCTTCTTGAAGTAAGACAATCCTGCATGATATGCTGAAGCATTGATTCCCTTTCCAGATAGGAAGTTAGCTATTTTATGGGTTTTTCTTCTTGAGTTGGTAAAAATCAAGGTTTGGCCCTTGAATCCCTTAGAGGATGTGCTGAAATACTCCCTTTGAACCAATTTTCTCATGATTATTCTTCTTTGGACATCTCCCCTTACAAAGACAATATGCCTTTCAAGAGGAACAGGACGCTCCTTGTACTGGACTAATTTCATATTGAAGTCATTTGCCAAGTCCTGAGGATTCTTTATTGTAGCGGACAATCCAATCACTTGAGTCTTAGGGAAGATATGCTCAATCCTTTTTATCAATCCATTTAACCTGAGACCCCTTTCCTCATCTGAAATGGTATGGATCTCATCTATCAATACAAGTCCCAAGTCATTCAATGCATCGGAATCGCCAGCCCTTAACATAAAGTCTATTCCCTCATAGGTACCTACAACAATATCCGCATCTTGAATATTGGAATTAGGTAACTTTAGCTCTCCTTTAGCCTTGATACGATTCATTCCCACTTTAATTGCTACCTTCAATCCTAAAGGCTCATATCTCTTCTTGAAATCCCTATACTTCTGGTTTGCAAGTGCTACAAGTGGAGTTAAAAATAAGAATTTTTTGCCATTCAATGCCTTTGGAATACCTGCAAGCTCTCCAACCAATGTCTTCCCACTACCTGTAGCGGACACTACCAAAAGGTTTTCACCTTTCAATAATCCTTCTCTAATTGCCAAATATTGAACTGGGAGAAGATAATCGTTTTTCTCTTTTAAAATGACTTGCTTGAACTCTTCAGGTATCTTTAGCCTTTTCATGGCTATTTTAGGAATCTTATCATCATGAACCCTGACCCTATCGAACAATGTCAAGTCTGTGTGTGCCAATGGATCAAATCTTGGTGAAAGCATTTCCAAAACATCATCCAGACTGCCTGTCTTTTCAAGCACTCTCTTGAAGTTCCTGAATACCTTCTTGTCATATCCCCTAAGCTGAAGCTCCCTTTTGATAGTATTTTCAGCACAGGTCTTGCAGATCAATTGGTCATGATAGTGATATGAAAAGTCTGAATTGATAATGGTGACTTCCCCTTCGAAACTGCAATGCTGACAGATATTTGTGAATCTGACCTTGATGTTGTTGTGCTTTAGGAAAGCTTCCAGCTTTTCATCCTTGTCTGCCAAGAAAACAGCTTGAGAACGTAATAAGTTAATTGCTTTGGAAGGAGGGTAGAGCTTGTCTTCCTTTTCATCCTTGATTACAAAACGGTTTATGGAAATTGAGCCATCCTCATCATTTTCCTTAAACTTCAATACACCAATGAATTCTGGCTTACGCTTTGTATTTAAAGCTCCTTTAGGACTTCCAATAGGATACATTTCCCAAGTCTTTTTCTTTTTGCTTAAAACTATCATTGATAAAATTCCTAATTTTTATTTTAAATTTTTTATATAAACATTATAGTTTAAATTATATTTTTAATAGTTTAAAAAGATTAAGACAAAAAATAAGTGAATTTATGAAAAAATTAAAAAAAATATGGATTAAATGTTAAAAAAAAGTTAAATTAAAAGAATAGAATAAATGAAAAATAAAGAGCAATTAAACTACTCTTCCAATAAAATAATGTTTTTAGGATTTATTTTAATGTAATCAGGAACAAGAAATTCATGCTCATGAATCTGCTTGTCATACTTCCACCATAATCCATTTGCCAAGGTTATTTCCCATTCAAAAGGCATTTCTATCTTTGATGAACCAAGTGTATCAAATGCATTCAAATCATCCTCTTTAGCAGAAGAGAAATCGTGAGCCCTTATTCCAATATGTGTAATATTTGGTGAAAGCTTTTTAGAGACTTCAAGCTCAAGTCCCCAATCCAATGACTTTACATGATAATCATCAATTATTTCAATTCTAGAGATGTTCTTACATCCTGTAAGCCTTGCAACCTGAACCTTTCTCGGATTCTCAAACACTTCATGAGTGTCGCCTTTTGCTATAACCTTACCCTTATCCAATATAATGAGCTCATCACAAAACTGGAATGCCTCATCACGATTATGAGTGACCATAATTGAAAATCCATCGAAATCCCTTAATGAATTGACAAGCTCAAGACGCAATTGCTCCTTAAGGAAAGTGTCCATAGCGCTGAAAGGCTCATCCAACAATATGACATCAGGCCCATAAGCCATTATACGAGCCAATGCAACCCTTTGCTGCTGACCTCCAGACAACTCTCTAGGATATCTCTTTTCCAAACCGTTCAAGTGATAGCGCTTAATGATTTCAGATAAATGATTCTTGTCATAACCCTTACCTAATCCTATAGCAACATTTTCCTCTACTGTCATATTTGGAAACAGTGCATAATTCTGGAATAGGTATCCTACATTTCTTTTTTGAGGCTTAAGGTTAGTTTTATTGATTGAATCAAAATAAACAGTGTCATTTAAGCTTATGAAACCATTATCAGGATTTACAATACCTGCAATGGATTTCAATGTCATACTTTTTCCACAACCGGAAGGACCTAAAATACCTAAACAACCTTTTTTTAACTCAAAATCAACATCCAAATCAAATTCCTTAAGTTCCTTTTGGATATTTACCTTTAATAACTTAGCCATAATCCTTCCTCGTGAATATAAAAATAAAATTAAATTATAAAATATTTTCTCAATCAAATAAACTATAAATAAACAATAAATAAACATTATAAGTTAAATTTAATAAAAACTATCTCCATTGCTTTTCCTTACGTAAAGTGACATAATCCATGATGAAAATCACAATGAATGCTATAAAAACAATGAATATTACATAACCAAATGCCTCTCCCATATTACCTGCAGCAACTTCTGAATAAACTGCCATTGGGAGTGTTCTGGTTTGTCCTGCAATGTTTCCTGCAAGCATAGCTGTAGCACCGAACTCGCCTAAACCACGTGCATAAGCAAGAATTCCACCACTGAGTATTCCTGGTAATGCATTTGCAAAAGCAACTTTCCAGAAGATCTTCCATTCAGACATTCCTAATGTACGTCCTGCATCCAATAGGTTGGAATCTATTTGCTCAAATGCACCTCTTGCGGAACGGTACATCAAAGGAAAAGACATCACAACTGCTGCAATTACAGTTGCAGGCCATGAGAAAGCTATTTTGTATGCAAAAAAGTCTATAAAAAAGCTACCTATAGGTCCTCTGACACCAAAAATCCATAATAAAAAGAAACCCACTACAGTAGGTGGCAATACAAGAGGCAATGTGAATATGCCGTCTAATATAATTTTTCCAGTGTCATTTTTCATCTTCACAAGACCCCAAGCAACAATCAAACCTAAAAAGAAGGTTATGAAAATTGATACGCTTGCGGTTTTCATTGAGATGAAAATTGGGGACCAATCTGTCATGTAATGTTCTCCTTAATTAATATTAAATTATTCAATCGATATGATAAATAATATATTTCTTTTTAATTCTTATTAATATTTGCATAATAATTACATAAATAATTGCTAAATAATTTAATATTAACTAATAATTTTAAAAAAAGTGATTATTCACATGAATAATACAATATTAAGTCTATTTAATATTTTTCTTATTCACATGAATAATGGATACTGAATTTATTCGTGAAGAGTAAATCCATATTCAACGAATTTGTCTTTAGCTTCTTGGCTTTGCAAGAATTCCATGAATTCACTTGCAGCTTCTGAGTTTTTGGAATCTTTTAATTGTGCAATAGGATAAATTACTGGAGTGTCTAAAGCGTCTTCTGGTGCTTCACAGACGACTTTTACATCATCAGTGGATTTAGCATCAGTAGCGTATACAATACCACATTCAGCAGATCCTTGAGCTACTTGGTTCAATACTGCAGTTACATCAGTACCTAAGGAAAATTTGGATTCGATTTGGTCGTAAATTCCAAGGTTGGTTAAGATTTCTTCTGCATATTGTCCTGCAGGTACGGATTCAGGGTCACCGATAGCGATGTTTCCTTCAACATTTGCTAAATCTTCAAATGAAGTGATGTTGGAATCTGAATCAGCAGGTACGATCAATACAACTTTGTTTTCCAAGAATTGGAGGTTGGTGTCATTGTCAACTAAACCTTCATCAGCTAAAGCATTCATTTGCTTGTTAGCAGCAGACATGAACACATCTGCCTCTAAACCGTTTTCAATTTGAGTTTGCAAGTCACCACTGGAAGCGTAAGTTGGAGTTACTTTTACACCAGGGTATTTTTCCTCAAACATAGGAATTAATTCATCATCAAATACATTTTTTAAACTAGCTGCTGCAGCTAAATTTACTTCTTGTCCCTCTAAATCTGGTTCACCAGTGATGAAGTCAAACCAGCCAGCAGAACATGAACCTACACTAATCACAGCTATTAATGCTAAAACAGCAATCATCAAAGCTTTTCTATTCATATATATTCTCCTAAAAAATTATTAAAACACTATCATACATTAAATCAATGATTGAAGTAAAAAGAATTTAAAAATAATCCTTTATGCAATAAATTTCATTATCGAATGATAATAACTTTCATTATTACTTTACCTTGTTTAGATAATGATTTAATGTTTTCTGATTAGTAATTATATCTTTTTTCATACTGATATATAAATATTTTCATATCGATTTTGAGAACAATTTCATATCGATATATAAAAGAACTGATTATTTTTAAAAAATAGAATAAATTGTAAAAATAAAAAAGTGAGACAATGTTATTATAGAAATAATTAATAAGGAGATCCATTATCTTTAATATTGTCCCTTATTTTTTTATGAGGCTCTCTTGAAAGTCCTTCTTTTTGTGTTTCATTTCTAAGATTTTCAATTATTTCAGAAGTTGGAGTAAGGACTGGACAGTTTTCTGTACACAATCCACATAAAGTGCACATATACAAACCAGAATCAACACTTACCTGATTATCTTTCAAGTATCGGCTCATTGCAACTCCACGGCCTCCTAAATAGCTATGAAAACCAAACTTATTCCCTATACTATTGTAAACAGGACAGCTTACAATGCAATTTCCACAGCCAATGCACCAAAGACACTCCTTAAATGCTTCTTTCCTACCATTGTCAAGCAAAATAACAGCTACTTTTTCAGCACCATACATATTCTTAAGAAGCTTTTTCTCAATATCTGCAGTTTTGGAAGGGCCTGAAACTATGTTGATATAGGAAGTCAAAGGCTTTCCAGTTGCAAAAGCTGTTTCAAGCTTGCCAATTGAAACGCAATCCTCAAGCAAAGGAACCAATTTATCAATCCCTGCAACGATTATGTGGAGCTTTTTGCTTTGAACCAAACTGATATTCCCTTCATTGTGAACCATTAAAACAGCACCATCTTCAGCAGCGATGGAATTGGTACCGCTAATTCCTATGAAAGATTTCTCGATAAGACTTAAGACATCCGCTCTAACCGCTTCCATAATTGGCTTTGGTTCTGCAGGCAAATCCAAATTCATGGATTCATTGACAATCTCTGCAATGTCCTGAACAGTCAAATGTGAAGCAGGGCCTGTAGGATGAACAGGACTGTTGTCATTTTTCTTTAATTGTAGAATACGGTCTCCCAAATCAGTTTCTACAATAGTCATGCCTTGCTCTTCTAAAAATTGAGTTGCATCAATCTCACGTAGAGTATTTGATTTGGATTTCGCAATATAAACCTCATTCTTATCACTATTGCTTCTTTCAATTTCATCATTGATCAAATCAAGCAATATTTTTCTTGCCTCTTCATCATCATTTGCATAAAAGCAATCAATATCATTTTCCTTAAAGCTTTCCTTTGCAATAGCTATCAGTTCCTCATTATTGTCTATTGCACTCTTTCTAATATCTATAACTCTGTTTTGAAGAGCCTTTATTTTAGGAGATTTGACAAGGGGTTCTATACGGTCCTTTAATTCACCGAATACTTTTCTCATGGATTCAATTTCCTTTTCTTTCATTGAATCTCATCCCCTTTATCAAAGCTACTTTTTTCAATATCCAAATGTTTTAAAACAAACTCTGATAAATCTAAAACTTCGAAATCATCACTGTTTTGGCTTAAATTCAATTCACAAAAGGGGCATGCACTTACCAATAGATCCGCATCGGTTTCTTTAGCTTCCCTAATCCTTAAATCAGAAATTGAATTAGACAATTCTCCATAAGCTGATTTAACTCCACCTCCAGAGCCGCAGCATCTTGCCTTTTCCCTATTGTTCTCCATTTCAACCAATTTTGAAATGGAATTGATTACATTGCGGGGAGCTTCATATTCCCCTGCATGCCTTCCTAAATGACATGAATCATGGTATGTGACCTTCAAGTCCTTATTGCCTTTAAGATTGATTTTATTTTCCTTAATCAATTGCTCCAATAGCTGAGAAATATGAATAACCTTTAAATCAACACCCAGGTACTTCTTATAATCTTCCTTCAATGTCTTATAACATCCTGCACATGAAGTTAGAATGGTTTTTCCTTCAAAATCCTTTAAATTGCCATTCATCTGTTCAATTGCATCATCTAAAAAACCAGTTCTTAAAAGTACGGATCCACAGCATTTTTCGTCTTCTAAAGTTTCATAATCGATTTTAGCTATCTTTAAAATCCTTTCTGTAGCCTTGCTGATTGAAGTTAATTTCTCTCTAGCTGTACATCCTCTAAAATACAATAACATATTTTAACCTTAATAAATAATAAAAAAAATCCTATAATCTAATAAATTTTAATCTGCATGATAATTTTAATTAAAAAAATAATGGAAGAAATCATTCCTCTTCCTTATCAATATCTTCCAATTTGATTTCATCCTTAAGAGCCAATGCTCTGACAAGTTCAGTAGTGTTCCTATTCAACTCATCGATTTTCATATATAATCTAAAGATCGCATAAACTAAAAGCCCATATCCGAGAACTAGCAATAAGTCCAATCCTCTACCAAAACCGAAAAATCCTGCAAGAGGGTCACTGAATCTAGGAGCAAAAGCAAAGAAATTAACTATTACACAAACAATAGCCCATAATACAAATGTAGCGGGAGTGATTTTCTTAACTCTTAATCTCCTATAGAAGAATATGAGAACTATTACAGTTGCAATAATTAATAAAATCTGATATGTACGAAATGGACCTATAATAATAACACTTCCCATTAATTATAATCTAAATAAATCAATCACCATCTTAGTTAATATTCTTAATCCTACAATCGCATCGGTCCCCTTATTCTGGGTTTCAGGAGTATATATTGTAGTGATTGTAACTTCAGCCAATCTAAGATTCTTATCGCTTATCTCCTTAATGAATTCAGATGATACACCATATCCTCTTGAAACGATGTTTATTGCATCAGCTGCATGAGCTGTAAATGCTCTAAGGCCTGATTGTGAATCCTTTACCTTTCTTCCATAGAATATGAGAGTTAAAGCATTCATGATATAGTTAGCAAAACTTTTACTTAGTGGCATGTCTTCAAATGGCCTTGCACCTATTACAACATCTGCCTCTCCATCAACTAAAGGCTTGCAAACCTTTGGAATATCAGCTATCTCATGCTGTCCATCAGCGTCAAAGGTTACAATGTATTTAGCGCCTTTATTATGTGCAAGAACCATTCCAGTTTTCAATGCAGCACCAAGTCCCCTATTGATTACATGGGAAACAACAAATATCTGATTAGGATATTTCCTTTTGGATTCAATAGCCAATTCAAGGGTCTTGTCTCTTGAACCATCATTGACTAGAATCACATTATATCCTTTTTCAGCTATTCCCTCAATGATTTGAGACACAGTCTTCTCTTCATTGAATGCTGGAACGACTAAATAAACATCCTTAGTGATTTCTGAATTTACATCTGACATATTATCTTTAAATTTTTTTAAACTATAAAGGACCTGCGTCTTCTTTACCTTCTCTCATTCCTTTTCCTGCTTCTTTTCTCATTTGTTTAGGATGGAACATCATCTTGATAAGGTTTTGAGCATGTTCACGAGCCCTATTGTCTGCCAATTTTTTTAGCTCCTTAGGGTCTTCCTCTTCATCTTCATGAACAAACACTTCTAGAATATGTGTGTTTGTCATGAGTTGAGCACGAATTAAACCTGTAGACGCTTCATGAGCACACATCTTATCCTTTTCCATTGGCCCAGGCATTCCCAATGCCATGACAATTTCACAGTCTTCCTCTTCAATAAGCTTTTTGCTTGCCACTGGAAGATCCTTAACCCCAGGAACAGTAACGCGAATAATCTTTAAGTCTGAAGCGTTTTTCTTTAATTCATCAATAGCTGCAGCACCCATATCATAACGAGCGAATGTAGTATCTGCAATTCCTATTCTCATTTTATTCACCAAATAAACATTATTTTAAAAATTATTTAATTATTATAAATAATTAATTTAATATTTTGATACATTATTGAATATGTTTTTAATTATATATAAAGTAAATCAAATATTTTAAAATCATCATATTTAAAAAAATCACCATATTTAAAAAATCATCAAAATAAAATCGCCTAAATTATTAAATCCTATTTTGAATTGAATTGATTTTACCTAAAACAATATTGTCTTTAGTCAAGTCATATAGGATTCTATAGAAATATAAGGCACCCCTATAATGATTTCTCTTTTCCAAATCAGCACAAATGATCTTTAATGTGTCTAAAATAAAAGGATTTACACCTATTTGAATACTTTTTGATTCTATTATCCTTTCTGCATCTTTCCTATCCATTTCAGTGTTGATTCCACGGGATTTAATATATTCAAGTTCTCTGAATGCCTGCTTGTTGAAATCAAAGTTCAAGCTGAAATCATAGAAGACAGCAGCAATATCCAATTGGTTTTCCTCAACATAGAAGAAACCGAAATTCCTATAAGCCCTTGCAATATCCTCATTTTTATAAGCGAACTTTAATGCATCTACATTGTATAGGAAAAACCTGTTGTAGGTTCGTGTCTTTGATTTGTAAATGTCTGCAAGGGAAAGAATGGTTTTTGAGGACACGGGATTGATTCTTAAGGCCTTAAGAAGATATTCCTCTGCCTTTGAATAGTTATCATATTCCAAAAGCAAAGTTCCATAAATGTAATACAAATCAAATAAAGGTTCATCGAATGGAATATATTCCAATTCATTCTTTAAACCAATGTACTGGTAAAATAAAATCTCTTCAAGAGGATTTAAAAAGCTATGATATTCCTTTGGAAGAGAAGAGTCATCACTATCAACTTCACTCATTCTATTGATTTTTACATCTTTTTTCCAATTAACCCCACTCTTTTTATGATTGGGATTATAATTTCTTGGACTTCTGGACAACTTGTTTTCCTCATATCTCATATACTGAATCTCAGTGATTGACCTATTTGATTTGAAATCGCTTTCCTTATGAATGTCCTCATTTTCATACTTATCAAGAAAATAACTCATGAAATTGTCTAATTTTTCCAAAGCGGTTTTCTTGTCACGATTTTCAATAAGTGGAATAACCTCATCAAGGATCCTTGATACATTTGTCTTCTTGGATTCATTGTTATTTTCTTCATGATAAAAGTCTAAAGATTGCCAAATCAATCTTGAAATCTCTTTAATGATCTCATAGGCAGATTCATGATTCTTATAATAATCCAATTGGGAGATTAAATAATCCCTATCCAAATCTGGATTTCCGCTTAAATTCATCTTAATTCGGTTAATAATCTCATCAGTCATTTAAATCATCACAAAGAAACAATAAAGTTTTTTCTACTAATTTTTTTATTTATAATCCTATTTAAATGATATTATAAGTTGAAAAAAAGAAAAAAAAGGATGTGCACAATAGCACAAAATAAGAAAAATAATAAAAAAATAGTAAATATTTAAAATTAGTATTGTAAGTAAATTATTATTCCAATAAATCAAGAAACTTTCTACGTGCCTGACCAATTGTTAATGGATAATTCCCTTCAAAATCAATCTTGTCTTCCTTTTCCAATATTTCAGCAAGATGTGCCATTCTTGGAAGACGTAAATCGGCTTCCCTAATTGTATCCACATCAGAAAATACCTCATTAGGTTTTCCTTCAGCAATGATTTCCCCATCACTGATCAAATGAATTTCACTTGAATAAACAGGAACCAAATCAACATCGTGAGTGGAAATAACGATAGTCATTCCTTCCTTATTCAATTCATACAATAATTTAAGAATATGTGAAGCTCCTTTTGGATCCAAACCGGAAGTAGGTTCATCGAGAATCATCAGTTCAGGCTTCATAGCCAAAATACCTGCAATAGCTACCCTTTTCTTTTGACCACCGCTTAAATGGTGAGGGGATTTCTTTTCAAAACCAGCCATTCCCACCTTTTCAAGGGAATCCTTAACCCTTTGTTCCACCTCTTCAATTGGAAGACCTAAATTCATTGGCCCAAAAGCCACATCCTCTTCTACAGTTGGAGCAAAGAGTTGATTATCTGGGTTTTGAAATACGATTCCTATTTTCTGACGAGCTTTAAAGAGGCTTTCCTTATCATATTCAAGCTTCTCTCCATCAATATAGATTTCACCTGATTTTGGAATGTTGATTCCATTGAAATGTAAAAACAGTGTAGACTTTCCAGCCCCATTTCGTCCTAAAAGAGCTACCATTTCACCTTTATCAACCTTAAAATTAATGTTGTTCAATGCCCTTGTTCCATCAGGATATTCAAAAACTATATTTCTTGCCTCTAAAATACTAAAACCTCCAACTTATTATTTATTATATCAAAAAGACTATATAAATGTTTAAAAAGTAATAAAAAACTCTATAAAAACTTAAAAAAAGTAATACTTTTAAATAAAGCCAGTTTGATAAAATATCAAACATATGATAAAAAATAGAAAAAAATGAAAAAATAGTAAAAATAGGATAGGAAATAGGAGAATTAGTATTTTAAAATCATTCTAATTGAGTCTTGATGATGTAATCCAAAAGCAATTTCATGGATTGCCATTCATCACTATTTAATTGATTATCCAAAATTGAAGTGGAAGCCTTTAAAACTGTTTTCTTGCTTAATAATCCATATCTATACTGATCCAAGAGATGAATAATCAATGAAACATATGAAACAAGTTCAGGATTTTTGGAAATGCTGATTAAAGATACAATGAATTTCCTTTTATCATCTTCATCTTCCATTTTCATATGGCTTGGCAAATAATCATTATAAAAATCATCTAAATTGTATTGGAATCTATCCAATCTAACCAATGCATTCAATTGATAAGTTGGAGTCAACCATTGCAGTTTAGCTAATGCATCCTTAATTGAATCAATGACCACTTTTCCAATAAGTTCTCCTATTTTGGCATGTTTGCTGACATTGTCTGTAAAGTTTTCACTATCCATATTTGAGAAAATAGCTATTCCATCAGTTCCTGTACCTGTAGCTATCTCATTTGAATAATTGCTTGATACCATCAAATCCCTAAGGGCAACTGCTTTTGCCTCTACAGCAATCATTTCTGCCAATAGAAGAGAGCTTTCATCCAATTTTGTATTTATTAAAAGTATTGTATTGATTGTTCCAGGCTTATTTGGATTTTGGTTATTATTTTGGTCATTGCTCTCATCGTCTTCTAAATC
>NZ_CALDKF010000003.1 GCF_937898925.1 uncultured Methanobrevibacter sp. | reverse complement strand
ATCTTGGTGATTTCTGTTGGATGGCCTGTTGCATCAATGACCGCCTTAGCTCTGACAGTCAATGGATCTATGTGCAATCCAGACATCTCTACAGAGCTCCAATTCAATACAATCCCATTTATTCCATTTTCCCTAACCATCAAGTCTTCAATAGACATCAGATTAAATATTTTAAGCCCTGCTTGAGTTGCTTTGGAACATAAGGTGGAAGTGCATTCAACCGAATCAACAACATAATAATTGTCTTCAAAAACTTTAGATCTGATTCCAAACTCATCGAGGATTCTCTTTCCTTCCTCCTGAACGACAACCTTATTGAACATCATTCCACCACCCCACATGCCTCCGCCTATGCTGAGCTTTCTCTCAAACAATGCAACCTTATATCCTGCCTTAGCAAGATAATATCCGGCAGTGACTCCAGAAGGGCCTCCCCCACCAATGGCTACATCCATATCTGTGTAATCTAAAAAATCATTCATATATTCCTGTATAATCGCTTTTGATATTGTAATATCATCCAATTTTTTCAATATAAAACCTCCATTTGAATAGATTTTTGTTTTGATTAATTAAAACAATTATAAGTATTTTAGCTTTTTATATATTTAAATTTTATTATAACGGCGAATTAAACTTAAAAAAGGAAATAAAAGTTGTTTCGTAAAACTTTAGTTTAATGAACTAATTTAAACGAAACTTTGAATCAATAAATTTATTATGATGGTTGAATAAAAAAATCATTATTAAAAAAATATTAATATGGGGGGATTGTAATGACTAAGTTTTGTCCTGAATGTGGGGAAGAAAATGAAGATGTAGCATTGTTTTGTGCAAAATGTGGACATGATCTAAAAGATGTTGACCAAAGAATGAAATCAGGCAACCATGCAAAGACTTCCAGAAATGCACCGAACTTTAAAGCTTTAGCTGCACTTGTAGTAATCGTGGCTATAGTGGGAATAATGGCCTTTAGTTTCATAGGAAACAACACTGATGATTCTCAAAACATAACCTTGATTAAGGAGAACACTTATGGATTCACTTTTGTAAATGATGGAGTTCCATTTTATAATTATGAATTGGAAGGAGTCTTCAAGAACTTGCCAGATGATCCTAAAGGTTATCAGATGAAAGCAAGCTATTATGACACAGACAATAATTTCATAAAATCTTATGAGGATGACTACTTGAGTACCGTGTTTCATTTTTCTAAGGATTCGCAGCCTTTCACTTTAGGTTCCATTCAAACCAATGAATTCTATAATGTCAGCCATATTCAATTGGAGATTACAGATCCAAATGGTGAATTGGTTTTCAATGAGAGTGTTGATTTTGATATGGGCAAGATGGATCTATCTGGTGTTTAGTAAAACTCCGCTTTAATGAACTTAATTAAACTAATAAACAAATACTTTAGTTTATTAATCTATTTTTTCTTTTTTTATTCATTATCATCTTTTTCACTTTACTATTTTAAAAACTTTTTATATATTAACTTAAACTTTTTTTAAGCCTATTCATAAAATAAATTGTAAACTATTAGGGAAAAACATACCCTAGAAGAATATAATTATTAAGAAATATATATCATTACAATATAGAAAAAATATTTCAAAATTATCATTAAAAAGTGAAAAATATGTCTAGTGAAAAACCATTCGGACTTGTTGCCAAGCAAAAGATACAAAAGGGAATGACAATCACT
>NZ_CALDKF010000002.1 GCF_937898925.1 uncultured Methanobrevibacter sp. | reverse complement strand
GGTATTTATATATTTAATTATTAATTTTACAATTTTTTAATGTAAATTATCCATTTGTTAATAAAAAATACTGAATAATTAATAAAAGTCTAAATTAAAAAAATCCAAAAATAATTACCAATAAAATTTAAAAAATATTAAGATTGATATAAAAATTATAATAAAGTAGTAGATTAAAATTAATTAATCTAAAAATAGTGAAGATTAAAATAAATTAATCTTAAAAAAAGTAAAAAATAAAATTAAGCTTGGTTTGCTTGTTGTTTTACTAATCTAGTAATGTAACCAGCAATTTTATTTCTTAAGTGTTTGGTACTTACAGTAGAGTACTCTGCTACTAATTTTTTGTTTTCTTCAAAATCAGTAGTAAATTTGCCTTGGTGAGTTTCAATTAATTCTTTTGATATACGTTTTACGAATGAAGTTCTAATATTTCCCATAATCATTCCTCCAAAATTTCTCTTTGTCTATTTTTACTTAAAGTTGTTAGCATGTCCATAATATCGCTAAGAATACTTTTATCAATATTCAAGTCTTCAGCTAATTTATTTACTTTGGCATGAACTTGTTCTTCTCTTGATTTATCATAAATTTCCATGCCTAAAAAAACTTTAGCTAAAACAATATCCCTAGCAAGTGAAGTTCTTTCACTTATTAAGTTAACTAAATCATTATCAATTTCATCGATTCTTTTTCTAGATTTTTCAAGAATATCCTGAGCCACTTCCTCATTTTCAAATAAGCTCATAATCTCTTTCCTATCCACAAAAATAACTCCATAGTTTTGATAATAATTATATTTTATATTTCATCTTATATAAACATGCTTATTGAAATTAACTTTTACTTTGTATTAATTTTTATCAAATTTCTTTTCAAATGCTCTCAAAAATAATTTAATATAATAAAACCATAAATAGAATAAGAAAAAATAGGAAATACAAGTGAAATCATGCATTACGTTAACGCTAAAGGCATCCTGTCCAACAAGAATGGAATGAACCTATACAGAGGTTGCACACATGGCTGCATATACTGTGATTCCAGAAGCAATGTCTACAATATGGACCATGCATTTGAAGACATTGAAATCAAGGCAAATGCAACAGAACTCCTTAAGAAAGCCCTAAAGAATAAAAAGGAAAAGGTCATGATTGGTACAGGATCAATGACAGACCCATACATACCTCTTGAAAAGAAAATACAAAATGTGAGAGAATCATTAGAAATCATTAACAAATACGGTCATGGATTTACTTGCATCACAAAATCAAATCTAATACTCAGGGACTTGGATTTGCTTAAGGAAATCAATGAAAAGGCAAAAGTAGTCATTCAGATGACATTGACAACATACGATGAGGACTTGTGCAAAACACTTGAACCAAATGTATGCACTACAAAGGAAAGAGTGAAGGTATTGAAAATTCTAAATAAACACGACATACCTACAGTTGTTTGGCTATGCCCAATTCTCCCATTCATAAACGATACAGAAGAAAACATAAATGGAATACTTGACTATTGCATAGAATCAAATGTCAAGGGAATAATCTGCTTTGGAATGGGAATGACATTGAGAGAAGGAAATAGGGAATATTTCTATAGCAAGCTAGACAAGCATTTCCCAGGACTTAAGGAAAAGTACATCAAGACTTATGGAAACAGCTATGGAATAGCTAGTCCAAATCAAAAGGAATTAATGAAGATCTTCTATAAAAGAACAAATGAAAACAAGATAATGAATAATCCAGATGAAATATTTGAATACCTGCATGAATTCCCAAGCAAGGATAAAACTAAGCAGACCACTTTATTTTAAAAAAATGCTTTAAAAATAGTGTAAAAATAGATAAAAAAATAGTAAAAATAGGAAATAAAAAAGAAAAATAATTAAATAATCCTTGTTCCCCTATTATCCACAGTTGTTTCAATGACTCTACCATCATATGAACCCCAAGCCTCTTTAACGCCATCAATGGAACTCTCATCCACAATAGCTACAAATGAAGACCCAGTTCCAGACAATCCGGAAGCAAGTGCACCAGCTTGAAGTGCATCAAGGGCAATGTTATTGTCAAATCCTAAAACATTACCATATAATAGTCCATTTAATGTCAAAGCTTCAAGATAATCTCCATCAAGTGCCTTATTGAATGCCATGCTTACAAATGGAGCAACCAATTTCATCCTATCAACATCAGAAGATCCGCTTAAGGATTCCTTATCAGGCATGAAAACCAAAACATCATAATCAGGCATTCTCTCTTGATGCAAGATCTCTCTATTTCCATTGTCTGTAATTGTTAGCCCTCCAAAGAAAGATGCAGAAGCATCATCAAAAGCACCTGTAATAGTAACTCCTGCTTCAAGGGATGCATCAATACCCATGTTTATCATTTCCATATCTGTCAATGGCTCAAGACAAAACTCGCTTGCAACCAATGCAGCGGTAGCCATGACAACAGCATTGGATAAAGCGCTGCTTGAAGAAAGACCTGAACCTAAAGGCAAATTGGATTTTGTATGGACTTCAATTCCTTCACCGTTTCCAAAATCCAAACTAGGTATGATATCATCAAAATCCAATGCACTTCCTATCTTATAATGGTCTAAAACCTGTTCCACACATAAGTTCATTAAATGAGGATCCGCCCCTAAATCTGATGAGCAGTTGACACCGACATCAGAAAACTTAGCCTCTGCCTCAATACCTAAGCCTATTCCAAATGCAGAACCGAAACCGGTTGAAATTGCATTGATTACAGTGGCAGAACCTGGAGAAAATACTGTTTTAGTCAAATAAATCACCTAATATCTTATAAATCTATATATTAGTTTTAAAATCAAATGATATATATTTAATGTAAATCATTGAAAGTATTGTATAAATTTATTAAAAAAATAAGTTTTATAAAAAAACTTTATATTAATGTAAGTAAATATATTATAATACAATAATTTTTAAAAATTAATAAAAAAAGGAATACACAATAACTAAAAATGGCGTATTTTAAGGAAAAGAGTGATACTATGAGTGAAAACAATACAAATTGGCTTAACATCGGTTTAGGTGCATTTATTATACTTGCTATAGTATTGCTTTTAGTACTTGTTTTACCATTTGGCAATTTAGTTACACAGCAAGATGAGATAGCAGTCATAACTATCAATGGAGCTGTCACCTATGATTCATCCAACTCCACCAAGATATTCACTAGCGCAAGCCAAATAGAAAACGCATTGAATGAAGCTAATTCAAATCCAACCGTAAAGGCTATTGTTTTGGATATCAACAGTAAAGGTGGAAGCCAGGTAGCCAGTGAAGAGATTGCAAGTTGCATTAAAAGCTCAACCAAGCCAGTTGTTGCATACATTGGCGATAAGGGATTGGATGAGAGCTATTTGATTGCAAGCAGTGCTGATGCCATCGTTGCAAGTTCATCTTCATCAATTGGAGGAATCGGCCTTAGTTATATTGACAGCGGCAAATACTCTAAAGTCAAGCTTACAGGAGTTTACAATAAGGATTATCTTAAATTGAATAAATCCAATGAAACAAACCCAGATAATCTTTTAAATGGTCAAAAGATGATTGATCAAGATTATACACAATTCATCAAAGCAATAGCTAAAAACAGAGACTTAAAACCTAATTATCTTGCAAAATTAGCTCATGGCAAAAGATACAATGGTAATGAAGCTAAAAACTTAGGATTAGTTGATAAGCTTGGAAATAAGAATAAGGCTATTGAATTAGCTGCTTCAGAAGCTAATGTTACCAATTACACTGCAGTTAATTATCCTAAAAGCAAAAAAAGCTTAACTGAAACTTTAAGTGAAAATAAGATTTTCAATTTAGAGTTTTAGACTATTTTTTAATTAAAAAGAAAAAATTATTCTATTTATTCTTAACCATGTTTTCTATTTAAATAGGAATATTTATATAGTAACGAACAATAATATATAAAATAAATTTATAAAAGTTAAAGATTTTTATGAATTTATAATTACAATTTAACTATAAACAAAATAAAACTTAAATAATTATTAAACAAGGTGATATAATGGCACACAAAATAGAAGTATTTACCTCACCAACCTGTCCACATTGTCCAGGCGCTGTAAAAGTTGTTGAAGAAGCAAAAGCAAAATTAGGAGATGCAATCGATGTTCAAATTCTCAGCATTGCTGATCCTGCTAACAGAGATTTAGCTATTGACTATGGAGTTCACGCAGTCCCTGCAATTGCAATCAACAATTCATTAGCATTCATTGGTGCTCCAACTCTCGAAGAATTATTAGAAAGATTAGAATAATTGCAAAAACAATTTTCTAATATTTTTTCTTTTTTACTTTTTTTAAATTAACTTTTTAACTGTTTTAAAATCAATTTCTTTACTATTTTTAAATTAAATTTTTATTTTTTTAAACATATTTTTACTATTTTTAAATCATTTCCACTATTTTTTTAAGCAATTTTATATAAGAATAAATAGAATTAATAAGATATATTATAATATTAATGTTAAGTTCAAACATTAAGTTCAAATATTTCTAAATGAAAGAGGTTAAAAAATGAAAATTGCTATGGTTGGACAATTTCCACCACATATTGGAGGAGTTGGAGTTCATATACACACATTATCAAAGGAATTGATAAAAAAAGGCCATGAAGTGTATGTAATCACTTACCCTCACAAGGACATTAAGGATATTGATGGAATCCATGTTATAGGCACTAAAGGAGTTAACATTCCAGGACTTCGAGGATTATTCTTTGCAATCAATGCTAAAAGAGAGCTTAAAAAATTGATTGAAGGGGAAAACATAGACATAATCCACGGACACTATTTGCTTCCTGCAGGATGGGCAAGCGTAAAGGCTGGAAAATCAACCCATACCAAAACCTATGTGACTTCACATGGATCAGACATGTTTGAAACCTACAAAAAGCAAAAGTTCACAAGACCTCTCATCAATAAAGTGCTTAAGGATGCTGATGTGGTCCTTGCTGTAAGTGAAACTTTGAAAGAGGAAATCATCAAGACAAATATTCCAAATATTAAAGAAAAGACAAGATTGCACTGGAATAGTATAGATGTAAATAAGTTTAAAACTACAGAAGAAAACAAGGACAAATTTAAAAAAGAATTGGTTCAAGAATTCAATGCAGATGGAGACAAACCTATCATTTTATTTGTCGGAAATATAATTAAAAGAAAGAATGTTGAAGTGCTAATTGAAGCTAAAAAAGAAATGGGCATAGAAGCCAATCTTGTCATAGTTGGTGATGGCCCACAATCAAAAGAGCTTAAGGAAAAATGTGAAAAGGAAAATATTGGAAATGTTTACTTTACAGGTTCCAGAGGAGATGTCGAGGATATAATACCAAGCTGTGACCTTCTCGTATTGCCATCATTAAGCGAAAGCTTTGGGCTTGTACTCATTGAAGCATTATCCTGTGGAAAGCCAGTTATTGGAAGCAATGTTGGTGGAATAAAAGAGATAATCACAGAAGATGTAGGCTTATTAATTGATCCTAATGACCCATCCGATTTGGCCAATGCCATTGAAAAGATTTTGAGTGATGAGGATTTGATGGAAAAATTCAAGTCAAATGCAAGAAATAGGGCAAAAGACTTTGGTGAAACCAAATTGCCTTACGATGAGTTGAACTGAAAATTGAACTGAAAATATAATTATTTAAAATTTTAAAAAATAAAAATCATTAAAACAATTTCAAAATTGATTTAAATTAATTAAATTCATTTAAATTAAAAAATAATAATTATTCGGTTAAATTTTAATTAGATTTTGGATAATAGTTATTAATAATGAAAAATAAAAGAAAAAATAGAAATAAAGTATGAATTAAAAATCAAAATATTCAGATTTATCAATTAATTAGAGGTTATTAAATGGGAGAAAAAGAATTTACTCACCTTACTGAAACTGGAGTTCATATGGTGGAAGTTGGAGCTAAGCCACAGCAAAGAAGAACTGCAGTGGCAAGCGGAAAGATTCATCTTCAAAAGGAAACAATTGAAATGATCAAGAATGCTGAAATCAAGAAGGGAAATGTATTGACAACTGCTCAAATAGCAGGAATTCAAGCTGTAAAAAAGACATCTGACATTATCCCTCTTTGCCATCCATTGAACTTAAGTGGAATTGAAATAGAATTTGATCTTGGAGAAGAGGAAATCACTGCAACTTGCGAATGCAGATTGACTGGTCAAACCGGTGTGGAAATGGAAGCGATCACTGGAGTGAGCGTAGCATTGCTCACCATTTGGGACATGACAAAAGCAGTTGAAAAGGATGAGAAAGGACAATATCCAGACACTAAGATTTCTGACATTGTAGTTCTTAAGAAGGAAAAAATCTAATCCTTTTAAATTTTAAAACTTACCAAATGCTCTAAGAAAATCAAGATTATATATTAAATACAAACATATTATAAAAAATAATCTTTTATTTCATTTATAAAAACTATTAGACTGATTTATATGGAAAACATCCCTGAAAACATTAAGACAATAATCAATAGCTGCTATCCTTACATTGAGGATTTCAACCCTGCACAAAAGGCAGTGATTGAATCCGGATACCTTGAAAACAATAGGAATTGTGTCATAGCGATTCCTACTGCCAGTGGGAAAACCGTGCTTGGAATAATGGCAGCTCTCAAATCCATTTTAGATGGTGGAAAAGCGGTTTATGCTGCACCTCTCCTTTCAATCCAAAATGAAAAGGTAAAGGAGTTCAAGAAATTCGAGGAATTTGGAATCAAGGTAGGAAAACACCCATCATCTTCAGACTTGTCAGTTATGGTATTTGAATCATTTGATGCATTGACAAGATTTTCATGGGATGCCCTAAGGGAAGTCGATACATTAATCATCGATGAGTTCCATATGATCGGCGAATTTACAAGAGGCCCTACTATAGAATGTGCAATAACCAGGGCAAAAATAATCAATCCAAGCTTAAGGATCATTGCATTGTCTGCAACTCTTGAAAATATGGGTGAAATCGAAAGCTGGTTGGATGCAACTGTCGTAGAGCATGACTACAGGCCAGTCCCATTAAATAAAGATGTGTTGGATGCTGAAATGTTCAATACAAAAAACAAGAATGATGTAGTTGTAAAGGTTATTGAAAAGGCCATATCAGATGATGCACAGGCATTGAGTTTCGTATCAACAAGAAGATTTACAGAAAGCTTAGCAAATTATGTTGCAGGAAAATTGAAAAAGAAAACTACAGCGGAGCAAAAGCAACGATTCAAGGAAGTTGCAGATAAGTTGCTTGCAGTTCCTGAGAAAAAGGGATCAAGACCAACTTCAACTTGTCTTAAATTAGCTGAAAGCTGTGAAAACGGTGCTGTTTTCCACCATGCAGGCCTTTTCAGTGAGCAAAAGGAAATCATTGAAGAGGAATTCAGAAATGGAAATATCCTAATGATTGCAGCTACTCCAAGCTTAATGTATGGGGTTAACCTTCCTTCAAAATATGTGGTTATCAGAGACTATACAAGATGGACTTCAGATGGGCCACAGGCAATTCCTGTCTTTGATTACGAGCAAATGTCAGGAAGGGCAGGAAGGCCCCAATATGATGATACAGGTTACTCCTATTTGATTGCCAAATCAATGGAAGAGGCAATTACCCTTGAAGAGCGTTACATCAATGGTCAGGTAGAACCTACAAACTCTAAATTAATTGAAAACAAGGATGCTGTATTTAAGCAGATTATTGCACAGGTAGCATCCACCTTATCAAAAACTCCGGAAGATCTTCAAGACTTTTTCACAAAAACATTCTATGGATATCAAATGACAGCAAATGCTTCCATGAGCTTCTTTGCTGAAGAAAGCTTGAAATTTGAAATCATGAACGCTTTGGAATTCTTGCTCCAGAACCAGATTTTGCAGGCTACCCCAAGCGGACTCAAAACAACTCCATTCGGTAATCTTATAGCAAGATCAAATTATAGCGTAGAAACAGCTGTTAAAATCAAGGAATATGCAAACAATCTGGATAACTTTAAGCCGGAAGAACTTATTTACCAATTGGCACAAACACCTGATATGCCTCTCATTGCGTTTAAGGGCAGAAAATCCAAGGATCCTGTTCGTGAAATGCTATCAAACTATGGCTTATTTGCCATTGACATTGGAAACCCTGAAGCAACAGCAGTGTCCTTAATTGAATGGATAAATGAAAGGACAGAGTACCAAATTGAAAATGCTTACCATGTATACTCTTCATCCACCAGACGCTCTGCATATGAAGCTTCATTGCTTGTAAGGTTTACAAAGAATACCCTTGAAGTTCTTGGAAAATACACTTATTCAAAGGATTTGGATTTCCTTTCTGCAAGGCTTTACTATGGTGTAAAAGAAGACATAATCCCTCTTGTTATTGGAGTCAAACGTTTAGGAAGACGTCGTGCAAGAGCATTGGTTGATGTATTCGGCGATGACTTAAGACCATATTCAGAAAAAGAGCTTCAAAAGGTTGATGGAATTGGTCCAAAATTAGCTCATAACATTAAAAAATTCGCAGATAATTATTAATTAATTATCTCTTTACTATTTTTAAAAAGAAGGATCTTGAAAAAAAATATTTTTAAATTATAAAATATATAGATTGATTTTAATCTTGATAGTGTAAAAATCTTAAAAAAAAGAAAAAATAAAGAAGAGGAGAATTATCCTCCACCTTCACAACCTTGAATATCGTTTAAGTTAGCATTGAGTTCTTCATAGCCTTCCTTAATGTCCTTGACTTGCTCAAGAGTGTCCTTATCAAGGTTTTCTGAATCAACGATGTCTTTTTCATTAACAACCTCTAAAGAATCAGCTGCATACCATAAGGCAGGTTCATCTAATTTTACCCATTGCTCGTTGTCTTCTTCTTTCAAATCAACAACTTTACTTATGGTACCAGTACCGGTATATCTTATAAAGGAACCTATATCAATGGTTTCTCCTCGAATATCACAAATACTCATATTATCACCGATAGGTTTTAATAAAGTCTTCAAAGAAGAAAATAAATAAAAATTTAATTTAGTTTATTTCTACTTCAGCTGCTTCTTCAGCCTCTTCTTCCACTTCTTCTGCTTCATCATCAACAATTTCTGCTTCAACTTCTTCCACTTCTTCTTTAGTGTCTTTTGCTTTTTCAGCTTCTTCAATTGCAGCTTCTTTGTTGATTTCCTTATCTAATAAAACATAATCTCCAATGCTTTTAACATCTTCAAAGTCAATTTCGATTTTGTTGGAGGAGATGAAGTTTTTCTTAAGGACAATGGTTATAGCAGTGATTTTACCTTCTTTAGGATCAAATTCAGCATCATCAATTTTACCTACTTCATTAGCATTAGCATCTAAAGCCATCATACCTAATAATTGTTTAATTTTCATTCTATTACCTCAATTATTAATTTTTAAGAAATTATGTTAAAACTAACCAAAATATATTTTGATTTTTGGAAATGGCCATATAACTAAAAAGTTATTTTAACATAATCACCATTATGTTAGAATATGAATTGAAAATTATATAAACTTATCTAAATATTTTTTTAAAGCAATAAAATTTATATAATTATGATAATAAATTAATATTTTAAAAACAAATATAATATTAGTCAATAAAAAATGAAACTGATATAATTGGTAAAACAATTAAAATAAAAAAAACTTTATTGATGGTGAACCTAATGGAAGAAGCATGTCGAATTATCATAGAAGATATCATAAATGGAAAGATAACTACTCGCCGTGAGCTTGAAGTGGAAAAAAGACAGCTCTGTAGAGATAGGAACTTGAAAAAATTTATGAGCAATTCTGTAATCCTAGAACATGCAAGCCTTGAAGAGAAGAAAATCGTTTCAAATCTCTTGAGAAAGAAACCAACCAGAACTATCTCTGGAGTGGCAATCGTTGCAGTTATGTGCCATCAGCACCAATTTGATCCCGGCAAATGCTAGGATTGACCTGAAAGTGACA
>NZ_CALDKF010000001.1 GCF_937898925.1 uncultured Methanobrevibacter sp. | reverse complement strand
GATACTTTTTGTATTGTATTTTTTTTACATTATGTAATGTGTTTTAGATACTTTTTGTATTGTATTTTTTTTACATTATGTAATGTGTTTTAGATACTTTTTGTATTGTATTTTTTTTACATTATGTAATGTGTTTTAGATACTTTTAAATATTTATAAAAATAAAATATATTTAATCAATAAAAAGAGGTTTTATAATGGATGCAATACCATGGGGATTAAATGCAGACTTAACTGATGATCAATTCTTCAATAGAGAAAGGGATATAATTTTTTTAACTAAACTCCTGGATTCAACAAAGGATGAAATTCCTCCTGCATTATTATTGACTGGAATCAGAGGTGTTGGAAAGACAGCTCTTTTAAATAAACTTAAGAATGACTTGAAAAAAGATTATTTAATCATTTATCTGGATTTATCCTCTTCAAACAATTATCAAGAAGATAAATTAAGTCGCATGGCATTCATGCAATTATTCTATAAGAGAATTATAGAGTCCTCAAAGGAATATGGATTAAAAACCATAGATAAACAAATAGAAAGTTGGTTTAAGACTCATAATATCTCTTTAAAAAACATATTCAATATAGATGGAGTTCCAGTACCTATTGTTGGCTTTGAGGAAGATTATACTAAATTAGCTGATTTTGTAATGAATTTGCCTAGAAAAATCTATGAAAAATATTCTGATGAAATGGATGGAATCTTGATTTTCATTGATGAATTTCAGTTAATAAAAGATTTGGATGATGAAACAAATGGTTTCTTATGGTATTTAAGAAGCTTTATCCAAACAGAAAAAAACGTTTCCTATACTTTCACTGGAAGCATGAGCATGGAAGATAGTCTTTTAGGAGAGATAAATGGTGCAAAAGGAGCATTTGGTGGCAGAATGCTTACATATCAAATAGAACCATTTTCATATGAAACCACCAAAAGATACTTGATTGAAAGAGCAAGCCATTTGGAATTCAGTGATGATGGATTTGAAAGATTCTATAAATGCACTAGAGGCATTCCATTCTATATAAATACATTTGTAAGATTTTTAATGCCCGGTGAAATATTGGATAAGGAAAAGGTTTCTCTAGAATTTGCTAATGTTTTGCCATTTTTAGCAATCAATCTAATAAATGATTGGAAGAACTTAAGCAAGCAAGAGCAGAAGATCATCACCACACTATTGGATGGGCCATTAAGAAGGGTGGATATTGCCAGGACTTTAAATGTTACTAGCGGAGGGATTGGAGCTTCCTTGAATAATCTTTTGAATAAAGGGTTAATAGTATATGAGGAATCTCGTTATGCCGTTTCCGATAGGATTTTAAGTGCATGGCTAAAGAATGAGTATGGTAGAAGAGGAGTATATCCGTATAGGGATTTTTAAAAATTATGTTTCAGTTTCAAAAAATATTATTTTTGCTTTTATGGGAAATTTAATATGATTATCTCATTATTATGGGTCTTTGATTTCCAAAAGATTCATATTTGATTCACGATAAGGATTGTCCTTCAATTAAACACAAGGAATGTGTAAGCAAAAGCAAGGGACCTCTTGTAAGTAGTGATTTCATGATGTATTCCTTTGACGATATTTGTAGGGATACTGAAACTATAGATATTTGTAACCTGCCATCTACAGTAGACGGTTTGTATTTGGATAAAAAGAGAAAAGTTCTATATTTCATAGAGTACAAGGGAGTGAAAATAGATAGGAATAGCAAAAGAGGAGAGCTTCAGGATATCTTGTATAATATGAATAAGGATTCAGAATGTTATGATAAGTATTATGAAAGATTGCAATGGGTTTATAATAGTTATGGTGATGAACTTGCTTTTAAGTTAAGGTTGAAGCCATTTGAAACCCTTGACTTGGCATTGCCTAATGTCTATAAGGATTATTGCAATAAAAATAGCATTTCTGATGAGGATAAGTTGGATTTAAGTGAGTTCCTGTCTAGCATTAAGAAGGTTTATATTGTTGTAGCTATTTCAGATAAGAGAAATCCAACTGCAGATAGAGCTGGTTCATATAGGTTTATCTTAAGAAAGCCATTTGATAGATTGAGAGAGCTTGGATTATTTGATATGGTTGAGATAATGGATCATAATGAGTTTAAGTTCTTTTTAGAGAAAATTTAGTTTAAGTTTACATTTGCTGTTTTAAAAAAAGATAAAAAAAGATAAAATATTATTAAATAAACATTTTTTAAAAAAGAAAAAATAAAAATAAAAATAAAAGCATTATTCTGCTTCTATTTTTATTTTATATTTTGGTATTGAGGTGATTTTGTTTGTCTCCTTAATTTTCAAATCAATTTTTTTCTCATCAATCTTGAAAATTATAGGTTCTTCTTCCAATGCACCAGGGTCTTTTTCTATTAGTTCTTTTACGCCAGTTGAAATTGCTGAACTGTCTTCATTATCTATCAAATCAATTATTTCAACCTGGTTTTGGAATCTTTCTATGGCATCCATTGGTAAATTCTCCACATAGGGGATTGCACCAGTAGCGCCAATAATTCTCTTTTTCTCTTCATCACAGCCATTTTCATAAAGTGCCTGTATGCTTTGACCCGTAATATGTCCCTGCACTTCAGCACCACACAACATCAGGAACCTGATGTTTGGGTTTGAAATTATATTAGCCACTACTTTTTCAATTCCTAGATTTTCAGTTTTGCAAGGACCTGCAATAGCAGCTCCTGCTGCTGATGGGATTTCTTCGATATGGGAAGCTAATGTTGCCACTGCTACAGGACTTTCAGGATCTCCTACGATATAATCTCCAGTAATCACTGGCCAATTTTCTGATGTAGGCTTTTTTTCTACCATATTGTTTCCCTCCATTCAATGATTTTCATGAATATGACTTTTCCCTTAAATTTTGGTTTGTTGAAAACCAAGAAATGGATGAAATTTTGAACATTTTTGATTGAGAGCTTTCCTATATTATATCTGTAGGTTTTCAACAAAACCAAAAACTATGCCTGCTAATACACAGAGAGGAGTTCCTGATAAAAAATATCTATTAGTATCATATAAGTATTTTTATTGAACATTTTTTATTTTTTTATTTATATTTAATAAAATAATTGAACAATAATCAATTATGTTTATTTTTATTAAAAAATATATTTATCAATGACATCATGCAATTTATTTGAAAATAATATTGAACAATATTCTTTTTTTTCATGATTTTTTTTTAAATTGGTAAATGCTCATAGGATTTGTTTAGAATTTTTTTTCAATTTTTAATGTCCTATTTTAGGTAAAAATCATAATATTTTAAATATTTTAAGATTCTTTTGAAAAAATTATCATTTTTTTATATTTTTCCTAAACATTGTTTAGGTTAAATTTTTATTTTTTTCAATGAAACTTTTTTAAATTAATCTGTTCTAAAAATAATTATTATTTTTTATTTTGTTTATTTTTTTTATTAATTATTATTATAAATTTGAATATTATTCAATAATAATGTTTATATTTGTTAATTTTAACATTTACAATTAGAATTGTACTAAAAAATTTTATTCAGATAAGATTTTTGTTGGTATGATTCGTCTGTAAATAATAAATAAAGGTTTAAAACTAGTTAAATCTTGAAAAATAGTGATATTTTTCTTCAAACGATTTCTCCGTTAGTTGCTTCGAGATTTAAGAAAATTCATTTCTTTCATTTCGAAGCAGTTAACTGATAGTAGTTGAAATTTAAATTTAGATAAAAGTTCTTAACTCATCTCATAAGGAATCCTAAATAAAGATCTGAATTTAATTTTAATTATTATTGAATATGTAATATCATTTATTTGTTGAATATATTTTCATCGCCGTTAGCTATTAAATTTTAAATGATAAAGGTTTTAAACTATATTTGTTAGAATGGATAAACTAATTGGGAAATAACTCCGTTATTTGGGAAATTGACTTAATATCTAAAAACTTATTTAATTGTTATTGGAAGTTTTTAAGATAAAATCTCAATTGGACAATAGAAGATTCATTGGATTAAAAAAAACTTTTGATAATGTTAAATTGTTTCAGCATATTAATTGGGCATCATTATATCTCTTGGTAATGATTTGGGATAGTTTTATTCATTAGAATTAGTTTATTGATTATTTTTTGGTTTTTTTTTAATAATTTTAAATAAGTTTTTTATGTTATGGCTTATTCATTGATTATTTTTTTATGAATATCATATTTAGGTATGATTTATTCATTAGAATTACTTTTTTATAGATAGTTTATTTTTAAAAATAGGTGTCTTTTTTAGATCTAAATTAGTTTTTTATGGGGTAGTTTATTTTTTTAAAAATGAGTGTCTTTTTTAGATTTAAATTAGTTTTTTATGGGGTAATTTATTATTAAAAAGAGTTTTTTTTTAGTTTAAAATAGTGGAATGATTGGAGTAGGGAGGATCATTCCACTAATTTAAGCTTAAACTAAAGAGATTTGATTTGTGTGATTAAATATGAGTGTGTTTTAATGGTTTTCTCTTTAGTTTATTTTTTGAAAGAAAATATTTATTGTTTACTAATTTACGGTGTGAAATGAAAAGAGAAATATTATTTTTTAGATATACTAAATTTAGAAATGCTTGAATTAGACCAAATAAGTTTAAACGGGATAATATTTCTCTTTTCTGAGTTACAAGAAAAAACTGTTTCCGACTCGGATATTTTTCCAATAACTAGAATTGAGACTTTTGGGGAAAATATGAAAAATCCTAAAGTATCAATTCTTGATAAGAATAGTATAATTTTTAATATAAATATTTATCTGATAAACAATTTTATAAAATTTTATTATTTATTGTAAAAAAATTGAATAATATTCAGTTATATTAGATTCATTTAATATATTGAAAATCAAAAAAATTCACATTATAAATCAAGAAAAAATTATGTATTTTTATTTATTTTTCATTTAAAATATTGAATATTGTTTAATATTTATTATAAATCATATTAATTTTTATTTTTAAATCTGATTATTTTAAAAAATTAATGGCATTATAATCCATATTATTTTTTTTTTATTTATTTTTAATGGTTATTATTTAAAAAAAAGTTATTTATGTGATTTTGGTTTTTCAGCATCCACATATTTTTCATGAAAGCTTTCAAACCATATTCACATAAATTTTAAATTAAATTTTATTTTCTATTATTTTCTATTTCTTATAGGAATCAATATCAATGACATTAAACAGATCAATAAAACTAAAATTGGATTTCCTGTTTTTAAGCTGACATTTCTGTCTATTTTAGGAATCTTTTTAGTAGTCTTATTGCTATCAGGTTCATTTGGTACAATTACTTTAGTGGTATTAGTACTGTTAACTGTGTCATTGGTTATGTTATGACCTGCTATAGCAGTATTATTCTTGACTCCTGCAGTAATAGCTCTAAATAGAATATCTAGACTTATGGATTCTCCAGGTTGCAATATTCCCTTATATGTCCAAGTGTCTATTCCATCAAATGTCCATTCATTATTTTTATCGATATAGGATAAATAAACCAATCCATTGGAATATTCATTGTCCTTTATGTAGACTCCAGTTAAGTTACAGTCACCTGTATTTGTTAAAATGATTGTAAACCTTACTGTTTCTCCTATTTTAACTATTTTATTGTTGGAAATTTTTTGGATTGTCATGTTTGGATTGAAAACAATAGTCTTATTGCTGCTGTTGGATATATTTATGTTATTGTATCCAGAGCTTACATTGTTAACTAATGTTCCATTTTTAGTAGTGTTAAAAATTAGAATCAGACTTCTTGATTCATTTGGATTCAATTGTTCGTTCAATATGTACTTATTGTTCTCTTTTGTCCAATTTCCATTTTCTATTCTCCAACCAATAAAATCTAATCCGCTGCTATAATCTTCATCGATTATATATGGATAATTAATAATGTCATATCCATTGTTTGTTAGAGTTATGCGGAATTCCACTGGGCTACCAATCAATACTTGAGGGTTTAATGTTTCCTTTTCTACAGTTTGATTAATCTCTTCATATGTTAGATTAAATACTATGGCATTCTGATAACTATTTGGTGCTAAGAAATATTTAAAATTAAATGTAACGATTGTTCCATTATCTAGAATTTTGCTGGCATTATGAGTAGGAATCCTAAAGCCTGCCTCATATAAATCTATTACATGACGGATTGAAGGGTATATGTTTCCATAATTGGTATAATTTCCATCTGTAAATGCCCAAACGAATTGAAACATATCATAAGGTTCGAAAACGCTTTGATTGAAGTAATATTCATAGATTAATATTTTAACATATTCAAATACATTTTCACCTGTTCTTGAATTTCTTACAGCAGTCATGTCATTTATTACATAGCCTCTGCGTGGAGGGAATGCATCGGATTCAGAACAGAATCCAGGTTCGCCTGTAGAGAACACAATTTCACCTGCATAATTTGCATTAATGGTTTCTGATATGTTTAATAATATGTATTCGTTACTTTGATTGCCTAAATTACTGTTGGATATTGCAAATACATTGGTACCATTATTGGCATAATTATTAGCATAATTATTAGCATAATTATTATTGTAAGAACTTATGTTTGCAGCTAATATTGCTCCACCATAAGCTTCAGCAGAGTTATTAGTGAAATTAGAGTTCATGACAGTAATATTGTTGCTTAGTATAGCACCTGCATATGAAAAAGCGTAATTATCAGTGAAAAGGGAATTATTAACAAGACTATTTGCCCCTTCAACATTAAGGGCTCCACCACCATAATTTACAGAATTATTAATAAATTTTGAGTTATTAATATCTGTATTGTTACTTGAATGGATCGCTCCTCCAAATTTTGCATTATTATCTATAAAACTGCAATTATTAATTGCAGTGTTAGAAGATTTTAATGCGCCGCCTATTTTTCCTCCTGTATTGTTAGTAAAGACAGAATTTTTAGCATCAATGTTTCTTGCACTTATAGCTCCTCCATAAATTCCTTCATTGAATTCAAAGAAACTATTTCTAACAGTTACATTAGGTGCATAAATAGCCCCACCACCATCTGAATATTCAGAATATCCAGTATTATTTCTAAAGGTGGAATCATAAACAGTTACTTCTTTTAAACCATATATTGCTCCACCAGATTTAGCTTCTGAATTTTCAAATGTAGAATTATATACAAAAACATTTTTCCTTGAATATATTGATCCTCCATATAAATTAGCAGCATTTGAGGATAATACTTTATTTAGGTTAAAATAGGAGTTGTTAACTATTATGTCTTCATATGTGTATATTGCACCACCACTGCTGTTGGAAGTAAAATTAATGAATGATGTGTTATTTAACGTAACTTCCCCTTTTGATAAAATTGATGAACCTTCTTTACTGTTTCCATTATAAAAATTCAAATCATTAATGCTTAATGAAACATTTGAAATGACATTGAAAATGCGTGCGCTATTATCTGCATCAATGGTATGGTTATTACCATTAATTATTAAACTTCTATTAATGGTTATTCCATTTATAAAGTCTGAATCGGTATCAGGATTGAAAAAATAATCAACATCAAGATTTATGATTCCTTCATTATTGGAATTAATTAAAGTATTTAAGTCCTTGAAAGAAGATTTTTCGTTGGAATCTTTAAGAGTATCTTCATTCTTGGAATTAAATGTCATACCATCGTCATTATTTTGATAATTTGTAGCATCATCTTCAACTTGTGAATCCTCTAATATAATATTCTTATTGTCCATTTCATCAAAATCAGTAAAATTTTCATTAATTTCCAATGCAGATACAGAAGAAATAGTTAAAAATAATGAAAAGATCAATAAGATAACAATTATCTCTTTTTTCATATTTAAAACTCCAATAATGGATGAGATAAATATTAACTTATTATGATGTAAATAGGTATATTAAGAATTAAGTGTATATATCTTTCATCTTTAATTGAATATAAGTTAATATAAATCAAATCCATTTTTCCTATAGGATGACTATAGCTTGCTATAAATCATATCCATAGGTCATTCTCATTCTTTAAAAAATAAAGGGAGAATATAATTCTATTAGCTCTCCGTCTTCTATCTAACGTAACGGGGTTATATTAAAAAGTGGCTAACCAATAGACTTAAGAAACTATAAATTTATCTTTTAAAAATATTGATGTATTTTTAGGGATACAGGGAATTTTAAAATATAAATTATAGTTTATTGGTAAATAATTATTTACCAATCTAAGTTATATTTTTTTTATTTATAAAGATAATTATTGAACAAAATAATAATTTATATTTATTTTTTGCAAATATTTTAAACAATTGAATAATTTTTATAGTTATTTATATTTTTTGCCATTATTTTTTTTAGGAAAAATTGGCATGGAAAATTAGCTAAACAATGTTTAATTATATTTAAATAATTTAATCAAAATCATAATATTTTTAAAAATTATTAAATGGTAGATTAATAAATCATTTTTAAAGAATTTGGATGGAAAGTAGGTTCAAACAATCAATGATCTTTTTAAAAAAAGCATATTCTCGGCGCATATTAAAAATGGCTTGGGTTTGATTCATTTAAATAAATTTAAAGCTTATTTGAATATTCAAACGCAAATAAATAAGTATTTATACCTTGAAGATTAATTATATATACTGACATTAAGATATTTCTTATCTTAATCTAAAAGATTAAATAGGTATATTATTTTTTTAAGGATTGATTGTGTTAATATTTGTATCTTCCATTAAAATCAAAATCTGATTAGGTGGATAGCTAGTCATCTTAAAAAAACATTTTAATAATTGAATGGCTTTAAATTATCAGATTCTATTTAAATCGAAACATACAGGTGATAAAATGTTAACTACAATTATAGAGGACATGGAAGGAAATCTAATCACTAAGCAAAGATACATTAAAGATTACCCTTTTAATAATTTCTCATTTAAAAAGAAAAGGAGAAAAATAGTATTCAATCCATCTTTCTTTGATGAATTGGACTTTTCATTAGGAGTCTTATCTCCAGATATGAGCCGCAACGATTTTTTAGTCTGTTTTTTAAACAAGCATCTCCGGGATTACTTTAACATTGATCTGGATGAAGTCAAGGGAGCTTACCTATTCGACTCACTGGATTTTCTAAAGGACTTGAACATAAGGGACTTGCTCTTTGATTCATACAATAACGATTATGATTTGGAATTCAAGGTTTTGCGCTATGTAGAGGACATACTCATATCCTCAAATGTATATAAGTTTTTCAGGTTTAAGAATATGCTTTATTTTAAAATAAGCAATTCAAATGATTTGGATATATTGAACAAGTCCAACAAGGAAACAATAGAAAATTCAAACTTAAGCGTGGGAATCATACAGGCCAACAAATGGGTTTATGGAAACCGAACATTCTGCAAGATAAACAATGTCAAGTTATCTGATATCGGTGAGTTGGAAATTTTCAATAAAAATATAATCTCTAGGGAATTTGCAAGCATTGAAGAACTTAAGTATATACTTGATGATATTCTAAACCGTAAGCAGTTTTTCTTTCAGGATAATATAGAATTGAATTATAACGGTGAGATAAGGCATATCAAAGAGTTCATCTATCCCACTTCATTCAACAATCAGCCTGCCATCGAAGTGATTTTCATAGACCAGACAAGGGAAGTGAAGCTGAGAAAAGCCTTTGCTGACTTAAACAGGAAAAAGGAGATCATTTTGAAATTGGGAAAATTAGCGGTATGTCAAGTGAAGGATGGGAAGGTCTTTTGGTCTAATGAGATCTATTCGATTTTTGAAATTCCTCCAAGCCAAGTGGACCTTTCAAGAGAGATAAATACAATTGAAGAGTTTTTTGACATCATAAAGGATTACATCATTAAAACTGACTTGATTCACCTATATGATGAAATAAATGAGCAAAAAGAGGATTTTCTTAAATTCAATTTAAATTTCAGGATCAAGACAAAAAAGGGAAACATCAAATTCATAAATTGCGAATTCATATTATATGGGGAAGATCCGTTAACACTTACAGGATTTGCACAGGATATAAGTTATGAGGAATCATTAAAAAATGAGTTAAATTATCAATTAACGGAATATAGAAAATTATATAAACAATTGCAGCAGTCTAGAATGGATTTGGAACAGGAACTGGAAAGAGAGTCTTTAATTCTTGAATATATCTATAATAAGCTGAATAAAAATTTAAATATTTTCATTTATCTCTTGAATTTTTATTTGGATTCCAATAGGGAAATATCTGATGACCGTTATAGGATATTTCAAAGGAGAATTGAAATACTTTGCAGAGATAACATCATTTCCCAAAAGCTAGAATATTATGAGCATTTAAGCTTAGAGGACTTTATAGGAATATTCCTGAACAATTATTTCTCCAAACTTTTTGAGGAAAGCATAATAAACGTCAATATAGATAAGGATATTCTATTCAGCAGGGATGAGATTGACTTGTTATACCTGATTCTATGTGAGTATTTCTTGAATATTCTCAAATTGGATGAAGTGGATATTGAAAGGTTCGACATTTGTGGAGCCATAGAGGGCAATCTAATAAAAATATCAATAAGGGCATTCAATAATGAAAAGTTAAATCTTGATTATTCAGACCTTCTAGGATTTTTGAAGAGCCTTAAAGAAACAAGATTACATGACCTTTTTATAGTAAACGACGAATCAGTCACAGAAGCGAATATAGTGTTTGAAATGGATGGGGGAATTTAAATGAGAATTGTTCTACAGGATATGGAAAGCAATATCATTAAAGAGATAAGCGATATAAGCAAATATGAAATTTTTACACATTCCCCTAAGGTCAAATCAGTGGAATATGATGAAAACTTCAAGATCTTTGATAAGCTGAATCAGGACCTGATAGTATTAAGGTATTGTAAAAACAGCCAGGATTTCATTGTTGAATATATTTCACAGAACCACATTGACTTGATTAATTCAATCTATGTTGATGAATATGAGTTTGTCTTGGATTACAGCAATATCATAGGAAGATACTTTTCAAAGCTGTTCCCTTTTTTAAGAGAGAATAAATTGCTTAAGATTTTCAATGATGTTGCCATAAATAAGGAACCCTATGAGTTTAGGGAAGTCAAGTATATAGATGATATCCTAATATCAATCTATAGGCATAAGCTATTCTTTTTAGAGGATAAGCTTTTTCATTTATCCTATTTTGAAGAGGACCTGGACTTGCTGTACTTTGCTGGAGAGGAATTTTTCAATAATTCCGAAAGGCCATACATTCTGATTGAAGGGAATGAAATACTTAAGGTCAATGAAAAGTTTTTAGATTATTTCAGCATAGGGGAAAGTGAAATACTTGGTTTATATGATTTTGCGAATCTCAATTTAATAGACATCAATCATGATGAGTTGGACATGATATTGAATAATCTTCTCAATAGGAAATCCTTCTTTGAAACATTCGAATTTTCCATTATCGATTCTAAGGACAAAAGGAGATGGCTTCGAGCATTCGCATCTCCTTCAAGCCATAATTATAATCCTGCCGTCAAGATTTTCTTTAAGGAAATAACAGATGAAAAGGAATATGAATTGGAGGCTTACTTATTAAGGGATACCTTGAATCTAGTCCAATATGAAAATGACATTGCAGGATTCTATAAGAAGAAATCTAAGCAAAAAAACTATCTGAAGGATTCTGAAGAACGCTATGATGAGGAATTCCTTGAAGAGAGCATCATGAACAATGATATTAAGAATATGGAAAAGGAACAAGTCCTAAAGGATGATATCTATGATGATTTGAAAAAGGGAAGCGTTGATTCCTTTGACATATTCAGTCAATTGGACAAGTCTACAGTATTCTCCAAAGGAATATATAATATTCTTGACTTAAGTTCAGGAGATTTTAATCATATAATCAGTTTTGCTGATTTCGATGAGGAATCCGATGCTGTTTTAGCTATTGGTGGGGATTCTGATGATTCTGAAAATGTTTTAGCTATTGGTGAGGATTCTGATGATTCTGAGGATGTTTTCTCGATCAGGGCAGAGGATTATGAGGATGACTCCATTGAAAGAGAGGATTTAAGCAGGATTAATGATTATGTTCTTGAAGATTCTGATAATTTAAGTGAAATTGAATTTAGCAAATACATATCTGATTCAGATAAGGAGAATTTCAAATCGGAGCTAAACAATTTTTCTAAAAATTATGATACAATCAACACTAATTTCAGAATCATCACTGAAAAGAATAGGGAAAAGTACATAAACTTCATTATTGAAGGGGAATTCAATGAAAATGGTGAAAATCTAGATTATATAGGATTTTTAAAGGACAATACCAACAGAATCCTTATTGAAAATAAGTTAAAGGAGAATCTGACTAAGATGGACCTTCTTTTAAACGAGATAACAGACATCAATCAAAAATTGGAAAAAACTAAAAAATCTGAAGAAAAGCTATTGAATGACTCCCATGTTCTAATAAAGGATCTTTTTTATATTTTTATAAATATAATGGATTATAGCTTGAATTCAGGATTGGATAAAACAAGCATTCTGGAAAATTTCCAAAGGAGAATTAATGTTTTGCTCTTGATTCATCGCTATATTGGAAAGGATTTTGACTTATTGAATATAAGCCTTAAGGTTTATATCAATGAGGTCTTGGATTACTTATCCAAGGATGAAAATTTAAAGCTGAATTATAAGTTGAATTTGGAAGATATTCATATCAATATAGGTTCCTTAACCTTTTTGGGAATTATTCTTTATGAATTTGTATACAACATTTTCGCTGATGATGAGATTCTTATCAGCTTAAAGAAGAAAAATGGGTCAGCTTCCTTAACAATTAAAAAAGAGAATGAGTCTGAAAGCAAGGGAGGATTCAATGTTAATCTTGTGGAAGAGATACTGGATTCCTTGGATTTCAAATTGTTCAAATCTGAAAATGGGGATTGCTATAGCATTTCCATTCCAATTGTAAATGAATATATTGTTAGCTTTAACAATTAATATATTCATTTTTTTTAATGTTCTTATCATTTTTATAGCTTTGAAAAATTAATATATTCATTTATTTTTTTTAAATTTTCTTATCATTTTTATTTAATAGTCAATAAAAATGACATTTATTAATCTATATTAATCTTATCTTCGATTTTCAACTCTCCACCGCAAATAGGGCATATCTCATCTTCAGTAATGTATGAGATCTCATTTTGGCAATTGGGGCAAATGTCCCTTTTGAATCTCTCATCATTCAAAGTATAGAAATAGCTTCCATATATGATGCTGATGATTGTAATGCTGTTTATGTATGTGCCAATGAAATATTCCAGATAGAGGATTATCTTATTAAGCTTTGACTTCAGATTCTCAAACTTTCCATTGGAATCAATCAATTCCTCAAGCAATTCCCTAAAGTATTTTTCATTTTCCAGAATAAAGTCATAAACCTCAATTTCCATCCTATTCTCAATGATTTTATTCAATTCAACTGCCTTTTCATATTTTTCTCGGATAAACTCGTATTGTCTATTTAGGCTATCCTTCAGTGTTTTAATTGATGAACAAGCACCATATCTTGATTCAAATGGATTGATTTCATAAATTATTACCTTTTTATTGCAGTTTCCACAATAGGTTTCTATTATATTGCCCACTAAAGGTGAAGATTCACTTTCTTCAATTGCCATCAAAACCCTATTTTCTATATTGATTTCATTGGTTTTTGGATCTAAATAAAAAAATTGGTCATAGTTGACGAATGTTGAATCACATTTCTTGCATTTATATTTAGTGTAATGAGTCATAAAATCACCGCCTGTTAGATATTAGTTTGAAAATGGTTATGGTGCCTTAAGATGTCATTGAAGAAATTTCTATAACCATGAAATAAAATTAAGATGAATTAAATCATTGGATGAATATTCTTTCTTTAAATCCTAAAATAAAATAAAGAAATCAATTAAAAATTAAAAAAAAATTAAATTAAAAGATTTTATAGCTAATCTATGGAATGTATGCAAAACCTATTAGGAAATAGATTACCCACATTATTACTGAAAGAAGTATAATGTATATTCCATGTTCCCTATATGAAGGTGGCTTCTTAATGATGGCCAATATGATTCCATATATAAAACCAATCAATGGAATGAGCAGTGCAAATATATACCCTATGATTATTATGATCTTATTTCCATTGCTTGTCTTTTCCGCTTTTGTCTCTATATTATCACTTTTGAAAAATGTTTCATCATCCAATTTTGTTTCATCATTATTTATGCTTTCAGCATTAATGGTTTCCTCTTGATTTTCTTTGTTTTCACTGCTTTCGATTTTCTCTTCTATTTTTTCGTCATTGCTCATTTTTCTCACATCTTTTCTTCTAATTAAAAAATTTCATTTCTTAATTAATTAATTGTAGGATATCTAATCTTATAAAAGTTATTTTTGAACATTTTTTAAATTATTAATATTTAAAGTAAAATTTTTAAACAAAATTAATAATATTGATATTTCTATTGAATTTAATTATTTGAAAATAATGTAAAATTAGAAACTTATATTTTTTATGAACGTTATTTTAAAATTGGATTGCTTTCTTGGACATTGTTTATTTTGCTTGAATTAATCTGTTTTTTTACATTAAAACATTTAGGCTCACAATCTGATAATATGGTGTTGAAGTGGAATCAGATATGTTCATGAAAGTTTTGTTCTTATATGTTTGGGCATGATAAGCAATTGCATTCTTTCATTTTTAGGTTTTTGAATTATACATTTTGCATATTTTTAGCTATTTGAATCCCTGAATTGCCAATCCATTAAACCCTCTTTTTTATTTTATGTCCAACAAACAATTTAAATGCAATAAAAACTAGTTTTTTTAGCTTTTTGTTCAGATATCAATTAAGTTTTCAATAAATTTTTAAACAAACTGCCTTTGCTTATCTTTATTAATAAATAAATTATATTATTTCTATGAATTAAATATTTTATAAAGGTTTATGGGATGCGGCTTTAGGTCATATGGTTTGTATTTCCTGGTGTTTTAGGGGTGCAGCTTTAGGTCATATGGTTTTATTTCCTAGTGTTTTAGGGGTGCGATTTCATGTTTTATGGTTGCTATTTCATAAGGGTTTATAGATTTGGATTCATATATCTTGAGGTGTTTTTTATGAAAAGGATATGGATATTAACTATTGGAATTGCAATACTCATAATAGTGAGCGCTTATATGATTTTTCCTACAACTGATACCAATTTATATTGTCATGGGGTAACAAGATCTTCAGACAATAGTTATATAATGGTTTCATTATATTACATGAAACAGAGAATGGAACTCTAGTATATAGGAATTTGCCTGATAAGCATATATTGGCTAATCTGACAAACAGCTATGGCAAATCTTCCATTTATCGTCTCACTACTGATTCAGGAGGCAAAGCATTGATAAGCGATTTGAAAAAAGATAAGTATGATTTGACTGCATCCTTTGCAGGAGACAACTTCTACAAGTCTTCCCAATGGAATGGCACCATTGACTTGAGAAACAAGATCTATGTCTATAATGGGTCTTTCTATATTTGATGGCATTGCCAATTTTTAAGCCAATTTCTTTATAATGAACATATCATTCTTAAAGTAACGATAATTCAATAAGGAAGTCATTTTTTTAATCGCATTATCAATAAGGCTTGCTTATTTATTTTTTTATTTTCTTTTTTTTAAAATCGTATTATCAATAAGGCTTGCTTATTTATTTTTTTATTTTCTTTTTTATCTATTTTTTAAAGAAAACTCTGAACTATCATGAATTTAAGTCAAAGTATTCAGGCCTATAGCTGGAGCTTGAGTTTTTCAAATCAACATCCCCCTCCCATCTGGAGGGTTTGTAATTGTATTTTCCCTCAAACAGCACTGAAACATGATAGTTCATTTTTTCAAGGGAATTTATTTGGGCATGACCCTTTGCATTTGTTGTCATTCTATAGGATTTTGTCCTGTTTTCATCATCGGTTATATTGATGGAAAGTGGCATATCATTTAGTGGAATATACCTGAAGCTATCTGAAGTTAGTTTAGAGCTATCTTTATGAAGCAGATAGACTCTCATATATTCCCCTTTGGAGCTTGTGCCATGTCCATAGCAAGCTATTTCAGTTTCCAAATTTGTTGTCGGATAAAGATATGATACAGTCAATATGACTGCTACAATTAATATCATTACGATTGATTTCTTTAACATATTTAACAGCTTTTAATTTTTTATTCCCTAAACGGTTTTTTTAGCATATCTTTTCATTTAATGTATTTTCTTAAATGATATGATGGTATATCTTTTCGTTTAATGTATTGTTTTCTTAAATGATATGGTAGTATAACATTTCAATTAAGGCAATTATAAAACACAGGATTATTGAAATAATTATGATATATGGAGCATGCTTTCGGTATATTTGGGGTTCATTCTTAAGCATCAGCAATATGATTCCATAGACCAATCCCACTACTGGGAGTATTATTGAGAATATGTATCCTATTGCAACTATGATCTTATTCGTCAATGTTAGTTCATCTTCCTCAGGTTCTGCTGCTCCAACAGCATCTTTTTTCTCTTTCTCGTGGATAAGTTCTGTGTCAAAATTGTCTTCTTTCATTTCTCTCACATCAAATCTTTGTTAATTAATAATTCTTTCTAGGGGTGGTAGAATATAATTTCTTTAAGTCTTATAAATATGAGTTTTGAACAATATTTAAAATCCTTATAATTTTTAGTAAACTTTTGAACAAAAATAGAAATTGTGATTATTTTTATAGATATTGCGATTCATTAAAAATAGAAAGGTCTTAATATATGAAATTAGCTGAAAATTATTTAGTCTTTTCATATTTTCATAAAACAAAGTTTAGTCTGGAATGATGTTTGTTAGGGAATTGATTGCCTTTAATATATAATGGATGCACTGATTGATTTAGCAAGTCTCCATTGTCTTTAAGGGTTCAAATCCTTAATCAATGTAAATTACCTTGTCTATAAATAGTTTGTTGCCGCATAATGGGCATATCTCATCCTCATCGATAAAGCTAATTCCCTTTAGGCAATTTGGGCATGAATTCAATCTTGTTTTGCGCTCATTGAAGTTTATGTAGAAATCTTCATCTTTGATGCTTATCACACATTCCGTTTTCTTGAAGGTGTTGATTCGGTGTTTCAGGTATTCAAGCATGATATGGTTCTTGTCTTCCAAAAGCTCATAGTCAGTAGTGAAATTATTGATCAGGTCCTTGAAATACCTTTCGTTTTCCAATAGAAAGTAGTATATTTCCAAAACTGATCTCCTTTTTTTGATAATCTCATGCAGCTTCAATGATCTGCCGTATTTCTCTTCTATGAATTTGCGCTTATCAATCAAGCTGCTTTTCAGTATCTTTATTGCATCTTGGCAGTTGTATAGACAGTTCTTCATGTCAATTTCAAAAACCTGGATGTTCCTATTGCAGTTTGTGCAGAATGTCTCCTTGATGATTCCCGTAAGGGCTGAGGATTTGCTTTCTTCCATTGCTAAAGTGGCACTGCTTGCCACTTTAACTTCATTTTTCGAGTTCAGATAAAAAAACAGATTCAAGCTTATCAGTTTGGAATTGCACTTTTCGCATCTATATATGATATGGTGTGTCATTTGCATCACAAACCCTATTTTAAGTTTTGCTTTTTGCCATGTCATGTTTTCCTATCCCTTTTTAAATATTTAAAACTGATTTTTGAATCATTTTTAATATTTTTTATTTTTCTTGATTAAAAATTAAACAAAAATAAGAAAATAGGGTGTTTTTTTTAAGTTAATTAAGTTTATAAAATAAAAATTCACTGAGCCATTTAATTGATGAATGTTTTTTAAAATTCCTGATTATTTTTAGACAAAATTAGACTTTTTTAATAGGATGATTTTAATGAAATTTTTTTATTGTAAAAAGTTTGTTATTAAAGTTTTTTGGTTTTTTGTCTTAATATCTATTGGAATATATTTAACTCTCTATTCATTAGTGTATGCCATCTTAAGTATACTTTTGTTTTGTATCTTTTTTGCATTATGTAATGTGTTTTTGATACTTTTTGTTTTGTATCTTTTTTGCATTATGTAATGCTATTTAGATACTTTTAATATCTATAAAAAAGAAGTGTTTACATAATTTAAAAAAACTAATCTTATTTTTAGGTAAAAAAATAAAAAAGAGTAAATAGTTGTTAAAGGAATAGATTTATCCCCTAATGCAACTATCAAGGTAATTGTCAATGTCATTTTCAGACATTGCTGGCCAGTTTTCCCTGATTCCTCTTTTAAGAGTGTTCAAGTATTCCTCGCAAGGTTCGTTGTATGGGCGTAATTCGTCATTGCTTATTGTAAGCATTTCAAATCCGCCCATTTCTCCAAGTGATATGATATCCTCATACCAATTGCCGTATCCTGGGCTGCGACCGCCATTTTCTTCAGCAGCTACATGCTCAAATTGCTCTCTGGTGATAAGATATGCAACTCCTAAAGCATGGCCATCTTTGGTTATGTCCAAGAAGGACACTCCACATCCCTCCCATGAAGTGGAATAATTTCCAAAATACATGTCGTATGGGATGTATATGGCTCTTTTTTCAAGAGGTCTTGTAGGATCTTCGCAAGGGTCTCTATATGAGGAACTGCCTTCAAAGCATCCTCCTTCGATGTAGCAAAGGAATCTTTCTTCTAGCATGTTGCTTCCATAGGATACATACCAGATGTATTCCTTCCATGAATCTATTTTATCAAGTCCTGCAGTGTCTTGAGCGTATTCATAGATGTAAGCCAAGTCATTGCCTGTTGTAATTTCGCATTTGCGAATGTAAAGGCTTCCTTCTCCTTCAAGCATGTCTATTGAAGGCATGTCCTCATTTGGAACTTCGTAAAGTTCTCCAATGATTCTTGCATTTCCAGGTATAATTGCAGGATACCATCCTCCTACATTATACATGTCATATCCTTCAATGGCAGCTTTGCCTAAGCAGGTGCTCTCTTCAAGGTAATGATGATTGGATTCTCCAGTCATGAGTGTTCCGTAAACAAACACTTTCCTTGTATTGAAGTATTTGTTTATTTCAAGGATTTCTTCCTTGTAATCTTCTCCCCATGGTCCTTTGAAGTCCTCTTCTCTTTCAAGAGCTTCAAATTCCTTGATGATATTGAGTATCATTTCAGTGAATTTGGAGTTGAGTTCAGGATAAAGATCAATGAATTCTCGAAGCCCACCTTTTTTAAAGATGTTTAATGCTTCCATTTGGCCTTCAAGTCCATATAATCCGTGACCTCTGAGATTTCTCATGGTGCAGCATTCTAATCCTCGGATTAGAGGAGTTTCTATCTTTTGTCTTAATTGAGAATCTCCTGTTAAGTATGCTTTCATGAGAATGGATGAGCAGATGTATGTTGGCTCATGGCAGAAGTCAACCCTTGCATCAGAAGGTATTCTGTAGGTGGAGAATAGCTTGAAGCTACCATCCTTGTCCTGGAAATCCAATATGATGTTTAGATTTTCGAAATCTCCTTCTTCAAGGATGTTCCTGAGGGCTGATTTCATTTCGTAAAGTTTTTCAATGTTTGGTTCGTTTAATCTAGTTAATTTTAAAGTGGTCATGTTATCATCTCCGTGTATTTTTTATAAAAAAGCTTTGGTGTAATTGTTAAAGCTTGTTACAAGAAATGGTGTTACTCTTGTAACATTTATTATATCTTTTTCATAGTATATATACTTTTCGGTTTTGAGCAATTAGTGATATAGAAATATTGATAAAAACATAAAAATAATTAATTAATAGAGGGATAAAAATGCCAAGTTCAAATCCAAATAGGGGAAGGAGAAGAGGTAACACAAATCAGAGTAGAACTAACAATTCTAATGGTAGAAGAAACGGTGATAATGATTATATTCCAGTCAATCCTCCAAAGCAAGGAAATATAGCATTGCCTTTTTTCGCTTATGGTATATTTAAACCAGGACAATTAGCATATTCACGAATAAGTGAATTTGTACAAAACAAATATCCTGATAGTATACCTTATGAAATGAGTTACAGGGATGGAGTTCCATTAATTTTACCTGATGAAGATACAAATTTTTTTACTCAAGGTTATTTAATTTATTTTAAAGAAGGTCAGGAAAGAGAAGCTTATGATATTATTAGCGAAACAGAGCCCATAAACTTATATGAGTGGAAAAAAATTAAGGTAGGCAATAATGAAGCAAATGTTTTAATGGGTAAAAATGTTGAAAAAGGTTGTTCCCCACAAAATAAAATGGAATATAATCCTAATTATGAAGGACAAAATGATCCTTTTTTTAAAGAAGCAATTAAGTTAATTGAAAGAAATCTAAATAAGATTAAAGTAAAAGAAAAAGACAAAAATTATTGTCCTAATGTAAATGATTTTTTCACACTTGAAATGAATTATATGTTATTATGGTCTGCAATAGAAAGATATTCAAGTTTAAAATATAAATTTCAAGGAAAAGGTGAAAATAATAAGGATTTTGTTAAGGAAGACTCATTTCAAAAGGCTTTTAAAAAATATGTGCATAGAACAGATACAGTTCATAATGCTGAAAAACTTTATCCTAAAACATTGAATTCCCCTAATAATAGAAATCATATACTTTGTTATATTAATTCTATACAATACTATTATACTGTAAGGTCTAATGTTGTTCATAGAGGAAAAATGATAAATATGGAAGATTATAACAGGCTAAGATTATCTTTGGAGGAATTGTTACTAATTTTTACAGATGTTTTAAAAGATACTTTTGAGGAATAGAATAAAATATTAATTTAATTTATTTTTTACTATTTTTTATAATTTTCTTATTATAATTTTCATGATTTGCTTTATTTCGCAGATTCAGATTATTTAAATCTTTTAGCATTTTTATTTTTAAAGTTCATTATCCTTTAAAACTTTAAAATTTCTATTATTAAAATAATAAAAATCTTTATAAAAAATCATTACCAATTTTTAATTATAATAATTACTTTTTAAAAACTTAAGGTTTGGGTTTTATATGTATGATGAGCAAGTTCAGAAAAAATATGAATTAAAAAAAGAAGGTTTAAAATTAGAAAAGAAAAGTCTAGATCTTGCTGTTGACTTTTATAAGAAGTTAATATTAAATAGCCTATTTTTAAATGATTATTACCAGTTCAAAAGGTTGTCAGTTCTATATCATAAGGAAAAGGATTATGAATCCGAAAGGGACATAATAAGATACTTCTTAAAAAGCGGAATTTACTGCAATAAAATTCAATTTCTCTCTTTCAAATACAAATTGAGAAAATTGGCAAAGCATGGATACATAACATATGAAGAGATTCAGGATTTAACTTTAAACTTTAAGGAAAACAGTTTAAATAACAAAGAAGCATCTGAAATTCCTGTTGTCACTGCTCAGCGAATTAAAAAAGTTGGAGGAAACATTAAAGTTGTATCTGATGAATATGTCTTTTACAATTATAAGAAACCTTTTTTAAGAACTGTTGTAAACAAGCTATATGATGAAATGATGTATCAGGAAGCTTATGACTTATATAATTTGATGATTTATAACTTCAATCACACTGACCACAAATTTTATATGAAATTATGTGGAATTTACAGGAGAACTGAAAATTATAAACATGAATTATTAGTTATTAAAGAGTATTTTGAAGATCCTAAAGTTAAAAGGAATAAAAGCAGTGAAAAATGGTTTGCAAAACGTTTGGAAAGTTCAAAGGAATTGATTGGTGATGATTCAACATTCGATTCAATCATGAATTATGATTATGTTAAGGCGGAGCATCTATTCTCAGATTATCCTTTAAAGGATTTGAAAGTGAATTTGGACAATAATTTCACTTTAAAGGAATTTGATGATTATTTCAACTTTAAATTGGAATCCAGTGATGATATCTTTAAGGTGGTTGATTATAAAAAAGCTAAATCTAAAAAGAAAAGCAATAAAAACATTAAATCGGAGAATAAATCCAAATCTAGTTACAAATCAGATTACAAACGTGTTTCTGTTGTAAAGAGATTAGGAGTTAAGAAGGAATTCTCTTTTGTAACCACAATATTTGAAGATGAATTGGGAAGTTTTGATGAACCTCCTAAATTTTATGAATATGATAGTAGCCTATCAAATTCACAGAATATGAATCGCAAACTCTATTTAATGGATTATGGCGCTAATTTATTTAAGGAAAAAAGATATGATGATTGCATAAACTTTAACGAATCATTAATGGAGAACAGCTATTTTGAGAATGATTGGTATCCATATAAGCAATTATGCAATGTATATAAGAAAACAGAAGATTATGAAGCAATTTTAAAAACTGTTAATCAATTATTAATGAGTGGTATTTATCTTAATGATTTCCAGTATCTTTGGTTTACAGATAGAATCAGGATCATAAAGGAGCACTTTGAAATTGATGAAAGCAAAGTGCAAGAATGCTTGGATTATTATGATAATAATGGAGCTAAGAATAACGACAGAATGAATAAGCCTATTGCACTTGCTGACAGGATTAAAAAAGGAAACAAGATATGGGTTTTATCTGAAGAGGCTTTTGATGTTTATCAAAGGATTTATAAGATTGAATATGTTGGAAAAATCTTAGAAAAGCAAGAGGAATATGAAAGTGCTTTGGATTATTATAGAAAACAGATTAATGGAGATTTTCCTATTGTTAAATTTTATAAGAGAATTTGTTATATTCTAGAAAAAATGGATGATTATGAATCTGAATTGGAACATATTAGATTTTATTATAAGAATCCTCCTAAAGATGCTTCTCAAATGAGTAATCAATGGTTTGAAAAACGATTGGCTAAAGTTAATAAAAAATTAGGGACTAATTATATGTTTGATTAATTTTAGTGGATTTTTATCGGATGAATATATTTTTAGTATATTAGCTGTAAAATTTAACTTCTTTTTAGAGAGGATGATCTATTCCTCTTTATATTTATGCTTTTTTTAATTATTTTTAATTCATTATTTTTTTTTAATTTTTAATATTTGATTGATCTATTATTTATTTAATTTTAGAATTTTTTTTTATTTATGAGTGTTTTTAATCCTTATTTTAGTGGATTTTCCCTTGCAATGATGCCTTATAATCTCTCCTAGTTGGTACAATAGGGGTCGCAATCCTTATTTTAGTAGATTTTCCCTTGCAATTCAAAATAAACTACCTTGACCACAGATGCAACAGTAAGTCGCAATCCTTATTTTAGTGGATTTTCCCTTGCAATTAAGTTTAAGAAAAGGGTTACAAAATCTGATTTGATGTCGCAATCCTTATTTTAGTGGATTTTCCCTTGCAATTTTAGAAGAGTACAAGCAAAAAGCGTTCTCTTATTATGTCGCAATCCTTATTTTAGTGGATTTTCCCTTGCAATTTCCTAAACCCAAAGTTACAATTACTTGTAAACCAGTCGCAATCCTTATTTTAGTGGATTTTCCCTTGCAATGGCAAACCAATCACAAAACCAATGGAAGTGGCAATTAAGTCGCAATCCTTATTTTAGTGGATTTTCCCTTGCAATTATGGTATGGACGGTTATACTAGAGAAAAATTTAATGTCGCAATCCTTATTTTAGTGGATTTTCCCTTGCAATAATAAAAGGTAAAATTGGACTTACTCTTAATTTGATGTCGCAATCCTTATTTTAGTGGATTTTCCCTTGCAATGGAACACACAAGAAAAAAACATGCTCTGCTACTATGTCGCAATCCTTATTTTAGTGGATTTTCCCTTGCAATAATCACAGTCACTCTTGGTGGATACGGCAAGAATCCGTCGCAATCCTTATTTTAGTAGATTTTCCCTTGCAATAGGCAACAAACAGCTATTTATATAAAAATTAGAAATGGTCGCAATCCTTATTTTAGTGGATTTTCCCTTGCAATATGATTTATCAAAAGTTAAGGATTTTATCGCAACATTGTCGCAATCCTTATTTTAGTGGATTTTCCCTTGCAATCTTGAGAAGGAACACATTGACTACAAAAAAGGTGAGTCGTAATCCTTATTTTAGTGGATTTTCCCTTGCAATAACTCGCTAAACT